>JAOUKJ010000282.1 GCA_029882675.1 Cyclobacteriaceae bacterium | reverse complement strand
CGGAAGAGCTGGCCGCAACCAGTGAAGAGCTCAATAGCCAGGCACTGACATTGAAGGACACGGTTTCATATTTTAATATTGGAAATGTGAGCACAAGTAGAAAAGGTACTTATAGCCATCAAACAAAAAAGGAGATACAAGCCACACCTGTTTTCACATCGAAGAAAACCATGGCTTTGCCAGATAGCAAGGTAAAAGGCATTGAGGTGAACCTGGGAGGTAAAGATAAGTTAGATAGTGATTATGAGAGCTTTTAAAAAATAAATAAAGTAGACGTTAGGCGTTCCTTTCCCCAATCACTCACCCCCACACCGTCTCACTACTCACATCTAATATCTCACATCTAATATCTAATATCTAATATCTAAAGAAAGTTGGGTTGTTTATTGATTGGATGTCATAAACAATCGGGCCCGGAATATTTATTTCGGGCCTTTTTTTATTGTTCTTTTATAGAAATTCGCTGTTTAATGAGTTTGATGCTTTGATAAGCTTGATATTTTACTACAGCCTCTCTAACTTGTATCATGATGATAAAATCAATAAACTTAATTTGTTTTTTCAGTATCCTGTTTTTTCAGGAGGCTACTCCCTTTCGTCATGAGGATAATTTTGAAGTAAAACTCCATTACGATTTTAAGCAAAGGCCGGTTCCGGAAAGAAATGAAGTGAATTTTCTGGAGGTGAATAAAATAAGAGATACTTCCCTGCTTCCATACCTTGAGGTTGATGTGGGCCTTTCCAATTTAAGTGTAGCGGAATATCGTTATAAGGTAGTGGATAACTTTGGGGTCGTTCATAATGCCTTAAAACTGAAAGCGGATAAGCCAATTCATATTGATATGGGGTTTACAGATGATATGAAAGACCGCACGGGTCCACATGTCTATGAAATTATTATTCTAACAAAAAAGAGGAAGCCTTTGAACAGAATTCGCTTTGAGGTCGCTAAAGACGGAACCTTCTATCTCAATGATAAGCTTAATGGCAAGCTTTGAAAGACATCCACATTGAAAATAAGGCCATGAAGATCAGAAAAGTAATGATTAACTTCATGTTGGTGTAAAATAGACCCGCAAAGGCAGGAAAAATACTTTCCTCAATTGGTGTCTCTTGAAAAGGATACCAATTTATTTATTCTCTATCCCTGGCATTATTTTCTATCCTTTTTTAACCACATCCAAGGCCTCGGAAGATCACGGAGGAGGCACAGAGTTCACAAAGATACTTAACGAAGCGTGGATTGGGCGGTAGCGTTCCGGAAGCTTCGGAATGGAATCCATTTCTTTCCGCCACCAAAAAAGGCAGTATTTCCAGATAATTATCAAACTAGACAAAGTAGGGCTGTATATTGATACACCGGGTTTCGTCATACAATGCTTCTGTGGAAAATTATTTATCGAAACGGAATGGGGAAATTTGGGAGGAAATATTTATTAAGGAAGTGGATGCACAGAAATGGTGAAACTTATGGGTTTTAACTCTTGTTTAAACAAATAAATTGACAGACTTTGTATTTATAAACTTTTCCCAGATCAAAGTAAACCGGAAGTCGACAGGCCATGATTACAAAAATTAAATTAGCAGGCATAGGTTTTATTACCGCGCTGGCGGCTTCATTGTGTTGCCTGACGCCTGTTTTAGCATTAACAGCGGGTGCCGGAGGTTTGGCGTCTGCTTTTTCCTGGCTGGAACCTTTGAGGCCCTGGTTGATTGGTGTAACAGCAGGCGCACTTGCCCTTGCCTGGTATCAAAAGCTAAAACCTCAAAAGGAAATCGACTGTGACTGTACAGTGGACGAAAAGCCAAAATTCACACGATCAAAACGGTTTTTAGGTATCATTACGCTGTTTGCTGTAGTAATGATCAGCTTTCCGTTTTATTCGGACTTTTTCACTCCCTCACCCGAAGAGAAGAAAATTGTAGTTGATCAAGCAGATATTCAGACGGTGGAGTTTAAAATAAGTGGTATGACCTGCGGCGGATGTGCAAAACATGTAGACCGTGAAGTGAACAAACTCTCCGGAGTAGTCAGCGCAAAGGCCTCCTACGATGAAGGAAATACCATTGTGGCCTTTGACAAATCAAAAACAAGTATTGAGGAAGTTGAAGCAGCGATTAAATCCACGGGATATGCAGTTACCGGACAAAATGAAAATTAGCATGGATATCTTAACCAAATCGGTGATTAATTGTCCCGAGTGTGGCCATGCCCGGGAGGAGGAGATGCCCGTCAATGCTTGTCAGTATTTCTATGAATGTGAAAACTGCAAGGCCCTCCTCAAGCCCAAACCGGGCGATTGCTGTGTGTATTGCAGTTATGGTACAGTGCCCTGTCCGCCAGTGCAGGAAGATAGGAAGTGTTGTTGATTTTATTTTCCCTCAAAGGGATCTCCTTTTCTTTGAAACCGGAAGGAACACAGGTCGTAGTTGCTTGCACTTTGTTGCACCCTGATTTAACCACAGAGATCCCTGAGAAGGCACAGCGGTCGCAGAGTAAAAACCTTACTACGTCACATTAGGAAATGGCAATGGATGCTTTTTCTTTTTGTGGTGGAGAAAATACACTATTAAGAACTTTCCGGTTATTTAATTTAATGAAACAGGAATGATATTTGCTAAACTTTCACTAAAGCAAATCAATTGAACATAATATTGCCTTTTTCATGGGGTAACTATGTGAACATTAAATTAAAGTTGTGATAATGGAATCGATCAAAAATAAAGCAAGGATAAATAGTATAGTTGTTTGGTTGTATAATATCACTTCATTTTTTGCGTTGTTGCTCATGATTGCTTCATGTGAGTCAGGTGACGAGCGGGATATGGACTCCGCATCAAGTCCTTCAAAGTCAGTGATTATAATTGAAGATTATAAAGAAGTTAACCGTCAGATTGATCTCGACTATAGTTCTTCTGATTCATTTAACAACCCTGAAGTAAGGGTTAAGACAAGTGTAAAGTCTGTATTAACATTTACCAATCCAGGGATTCTTTTGAAAAATGGAAACAGGGAAAGAACAATCAAACCCAAAAATGAATATGAATCACTCGTATTCACTGTCAATGGCGATTATGCGGTTCTGATTTACCGAATTATGGAAAACGAATTTGACAGGGTTGTCATTTATCCCGGAGATACGGTTCTATTATCGTATGGTGAGACAATCCCTTCAGCTTCCATAAAGAACCGTTCAACTCTTTATGGTGACCTTAATTTTTTTCAAAATTACCTGAAAGGTGAAAACGATTTATTATCGGCGTCCAGTCATATTGGCTATGAGTTTACTATTAAAAATTTTTCCTCAGAAATGCCCTTTTTAAGGGCCGTAAATTCTAAAGAGCGCTATGATCGTATTTTTGAAAAGCTATCAGCACAAAATAATTATCTCGATTCTTTGTGGAAAATCAAACAGATTTCAGAAGACAATTATGCGATTCATTGGGACAGAATTTATTATGATAACATGGTCCTAAGGATGAATAGTGGAGATACACTATCTTATGATGAGGCATTTAAAACAATTGAAGATTACAATGGAAAAGAAACAAGAATTAGTCATTCGCATTTTGAAAAATTTCTGGATTCCTTCATTTCAAAATACATTGTTAGTCAGGCACCAATTATTGTTTCTTCACAGGGCAAGGGGCCTGATTATGCATTTGTGTATGACACAATACGCGATCTGGATTATTTAGAGATATATCGGGAAAAACTACTGGTAAAATATTATGAACGATTGGTGATAAACAACTCCTATACTATTAGCAAGAAATATAGTGAGAAATTGAAATATGATGTCTCTGATTCAGTTATGGTTGGCAAAATTTCTTCAAAATACAGGTGGGATCTGGACAGTATAAGAATGAAAACGGAAGACCTGGTACTGCTGGATCGAAATGAGAATAAATCAACCCTATCTGCAGTTTTAAAATCACTGAAAGGAAATTTGGTTTACGTTGATATGTGGGCAAGTTGGTGTGTACCTTGTCTGGCCCAAATGCCCTTTGCTCAGGAGCTTTATAATGAATATAAAAATAAGGGTGTTTCTTTTGTCTACTTATCTTCTGATCTAAAAATAACTGATTGGGTACGTGGTTCAAAAAATGAAGATTTGTATCAAAAGGATTTAAACTTTTTAATGGTAAATAAAGATAATTCTACCTTTCTGGATGATCTTAAATTCCGATATATACCCCGGTATTTATTGTTTGATGCGGAGGGTAATTTAATTCATAAAAATGCACCCCAGCCTGGAAGTGATGAAATCAGAAAACTATTGGAAAGTCTTATACCAATAAAATAGCCCATTGGTGAGCAGAATTACTTTTATTATACAGATTGTTGCTATTTCAGTTGTTAAACTTTCGTTTAGCTCTACGGAATAAATAGAAAATGTTGATCAGGATTAAAACAGTATATGACATTCTTCATCATACTGCCCTGAACACAATAAAACATTCCTCTAAATTTCTTACCTTTAGATAAAAGCGCGGTATGGAAACAGAAGCAATTAAACAGGAATTAATCGAGTGGCAGACTAAGCTAAATAAAAAATGACCCCACCGCTAATCCCCCTGCTCTCTTTCCTCCTCACCTTCCAGTTGCTGTTTGTGGGAGTTTTTCTGGTGACCCATAAAAAAGGAAACCGGCGTAATAACAGCCTGCTCAGTACGTTATTTTTCCTCATAGGCTGGAACATGGGCGATATCACTCTGCGAATAAATGGCATTGTGCTCCCATGGGAGTTTCTGCAACTCGTGGACGATGGCTTTATCTTGTTGTACGGGCCCATCATTTTCCTGTACACTCAGGGCGTTATTTTTAAGGATTTTAAACTTAAAGTCAGGGATCTGTTGCACTTAATGCCCTACCTGCTACTTATTACTGCCCATTTATCAACGGCAAACCTGACGCCCGGAACGGTGGAAGAAATTGTGAAGAACGATTTGCCTGTACATTTTTACCTGATCAATGCGCTCATGTATGTCCACTTGTTTGTTTACCTGGGCCTGAACTATCAGTCCCTATGGAAGTACCGAAAAATCATCAAAAACAAATATGGTCAAATAGCGCAAATCAATCTGGAATGGCTTGGCTTTTCGCTCAATACCTTTGGCCTGCTCACGCTTGTATCACTGGCCCACAATTTCATTGCCCTGGCGGAGAATGAAACGGTGTATATGATCACCCTGATACTCCTGCTCGTTTTTATCTTTTACTTCGTGAACAAGGTGATCTTTAAAGCACTCCGTCAACCGGAAATTTTCGCGGGTATTGCCCGGGACGAAACAGTCAAATATTCAGGATCCACTTTAACGTCCGATCAGGTTGAAGCGTGCAGGGAACAATTGCTGGCTTTGATCAGTACAGAAAAGCCATACCTGGATCCGCAGGTGGGCCTGAGCGATCTGGCCGAAAAGTTATCGGTTTCCACCAAGCACCTGTCGCAGGTAATCAATCAATCGTTTGGTAAAAGCTTTTTTGATTTCATCAATGCCTACAGAATCCGGGAAGTTAAAAAAATCCTGAAAGAGTCTGCAGATGATAAACTGACCATCCTGGAAGTGATGTACCAGGCGGGATTCAATTCCAAATCTTCTTTCAACACCGCCTTCAAAAAAGAAACCGGACAAACACCCGGGGAGTTTAGGAAAGGTTTCCGGCAGTAAATGCCGGAAACGCAATTTTAATGAGGCCCCCCAATCGGGAAGCCTCATTAAAATTGCGTAGAGAGCCGGTGTCCGGATCTCGATAATCCCCGATCGATCAACGATTTTTTTGCCATTATTTATTTTAGACAAAATGAATGAAATTAGGTTTTTTATAACGTTATTTCAGAGAAT
>JAOUKJ010000281.1 GCA_029882675.1 Cyclobacteriaceae bacterium | reverse complement strand
TTCATCGTTAATAACACGAATACATAAATTATTCAGGCTTACCGACTAATGAACCACGGGCAATTTTTGGTTTATGAAAAATCCTGACTAATTTTCGGCTTTTATCCAATTATCTAATTATGGCAAACCGTGGAGGGTTCACAAACAAACTGGGTTTCATTCTTGCAGCAGCAGGCTCAGCAGTAGGTCTAGGCAATATATGGAAATTTCCGTTTGAAGTAGGAGATGGTGGAGGTGCAGCATTTGTTGTTATGTATCTGGCCTTTTGTTTTCTTCTATGCTTACCGGTCATGGTCACCGAAATTGCAATTGGCAGAAAAACTCAACGGAATCCGGTTGGGGCTTTTAAAGCACTTGGTTATAAAAACTGGGCCTTTATCGGCTTTCTGGGTATTCTTTGTGGAGTGCTTATTCTTTCATTTTATAATGTTATTGCCGGCTGGGCCTTTGGTTATTTTATTGAGCTCCTGATGGGTAATTTTGAAATTGGAAACAATTTCAGTGAGTTCACTTCAAATATTTTGAAAATTGGTCTTTATTCCATCCTTTTCATGGGTGCTACGGCCTTCATCGTTTCCAAAGGCATTTCCGGTGGCATTGAGCGTGCAGCAAAAATGCTCATGCCTGCACTGATTATTATGATTTCATGTCTTGTGATTTATTCTTTTACTTTACCACATGCTATTGAAGGCCTGAAATTTTATCTCATACCTGATTTAAGTAAAATAGATGGGAATGCCGTAAGTGGTGCCTTGCGACAGGCTTTTTTCTCACTATCGCTGGGTATGGGGGCTTTGATCACCTACGGTAGCTACGTAGGAAAAAATGATAATATCGTAAGCTCTGCAGTTTACATCACACTGACTGACGTTGGCATTGCCTTTATTGCCGGGTTGATGATGTTTCCGCTGGTTGCTTTTAACAATATGGGCGACATGACCAATTTGCAAAGCGGCCCGGGGCTGATTTTCGTTACCCTTCCCAGTGTATTTGGTAATATCGGTCCGGTACTTGGGGTTATTATTGGTGCCTTTTTCTTCCTTTTACTTTCCTTTGCCGCACTGACTTCAACAGTTTCCTTACTTGAGGTTCCTGTAGCCTATATTGTTGATGAATTTAACGTAAGAAGAGCCCGGGCTGTAATACTGGTGGCAACAATAATTTTCATCATCGGGTTACCTTCCTTGTTAGGTAACGGATATTCTGATTTTTTCTCAAATGCTTTTACAATTCCTTTCTTTTCTGATCAGCCGTCTTCCTCAGATTTCCTGAGCTTTATGGCAGGAACGGCAGACACCTTATTACTGTTTGGTGGTTTTTTTATTGTGCTGTTCGCGGGTTATATATGGAAAAAACACAACCTTGATGAAGAAATATCCTTTGGATATGCCAACTACAAAAACAGTTTTGCCCGTATACTTATCAATCTGGGTGTAACAGTGGTAGGACCCATATTACTCTTCCTTTTATTTATTGTTGTTGTGTTGAACAACTTTTTTGGAATTGACCTTATTCAAAAAATATTCTAATCCTGTACTGCAGATAAAAAAAAGTCAAAAAAAAACCACCTTTAAAGGTGGTTTTTTGCTTTGAAAATTTTATCAGCTGTTTTTCTGCTCCTGTACCTCTTTTCGGATATCCTGAGCCATGTTTTTAAGCTCCTGCATACCTTTTCTAACTCGGGTTCCAGCCGCATTATTTCCTTTGTCATAAAATTTAGCAAAGTCAGCCTCCAAAGACATAACTAAATCTTGTAGTGCACCAAATTTATTCATGTTGATAATTTTTTAAGGTTATTAATTAGGTTTTAGTTTTTTAATGCCTCAGCAATATAGCTAAAATGTTTATAGGCAACGCAAATAAACAGTTTTTTTTTTCAATTAGACCGTTACTGAAATAATTTCTTCCCGCTTATACACCCCTTGATCAAGTTTTTTCTTCACTGTTGTAAATGTATCGATGGTCTGCTCAACATCTTCAAGTGTATGCACGGCAGTAGGGATAAGTCTGAACATAATAATATCTTTAGGCACTACCGGGTATATCACAATAGAACAAAATATATTATGATTTTCTCGCACATCCATTGCCATATTGGCCGCTTCTCCTACACCACCTTTAAATATGACGGGGGTTACCGGTGATTGTGTATTGCTAATATCAAAACCGGCCTTTTTTAGTCCGGTTTGCAAAGCCCTGACAATAGTCCAGAGGTTTTCTCTCAATTCAGGCTTAGTCTTCAATAATTCCAATCGCTTAATAGCTCCTATTACCAGAGCCATTGGCAATGTTTTTGCAAAAATCTGCGATCTCAGTGTATATCTCAGAAATTGAATCACATTCTTGTTTCCCCCTACAAAGGCTCCAATACTTGCCATTGATTTAGCAAAGGTTGAGAAGTAAAGGTCTATTTCATCCTGAACACCTTGTTCTTCTCCTGTACCAGCCCCCGTAGCTCCCATCGTGCCGAAACCATGTGCATCATCTACAAAAAGTCTGAAATTGTATTTCTTCTTCAGCGCCACAACGTCTTTCAGGTTACCCATAGAGCCTGACATACCGAATACACCTTCAGTGATCACCAATATACCTCCTCCCGTTGTGTCTGTTATTTTTCTTGCGCGTTCAAGCTTTTTGTCCAGATCCTCAATATTGTTGTGCTGATAAATAAATCGCTTTCCAATATGAAGACGCACGCCATCAATTATACAGGCATGTGACTCCGCATCATATACAATTACGTCCTTCCGGTCAACAACGGCATCAATGATAGAGAACACGCCCTGATATCCATAATTGAGTAGCATCACTGACTCTTTCTTAATAAAGTCAGCAAGTTGATTTTCCAATTCTATATGTTGAACCGAATTACCTGACATCATTCTTGCTCCCATCGGATAGGCCAATCCATACTTTCGGGCTGCTTCAGCATCCGCTTTGCGCACTTCAGGATGGTTGGCCAGACCAAGATAATTATTTAAACTCCAGGTTAGCATTTCTTTCCCCTGAAATTTCATATGAGCAGAAATCTCACCTTCAAGCTTTGGAAACATAAAGTAATCTTCAGGCAGATTAGCATGCTTTCCTAAAGGTCCTTGTTCCGTAATTAACTTATCGAATAAATCCACAGGCTGTAAATATTTTATGTATAATTTTTTTGACCGTTTTCGGCAAAACCGTCACAAAATTAGCATGAATAATTTTGTTGTCAAAAACACTGCCCCCAAATTGATTAGATATCCTGACTAATTTGCATATATTTGAAGGGATCTGTAGACCTTTACTGAATGAAGCATATCCGTAAAATATTAATTGCCAATCGGGGGGAAATAGCTGTAAGAGTGATTAGAACGGCCCGTCAGATGGGTATAGGCACGATATCAGTGTATAGTGATGCCGATGTTGACGCCCTACATACCCGCTTTGCAGATGAGGCCTTTTATGCCGGCTCGTCATCTGCAAAAAAAAGTTATCTCCATGCTGAAAAAATTATAGCCATAGCTAAAAAAGCGGGGGCGGACGCTATCCACCCGGGTTATGGATTCTTAAGTGAAAACGCACAGTTTGCGCAAATGGTCGAAGAAGAAGGTCTTATTTTCATAGGGCCCCGAAGTGATACAGTATCCTTAATGGGTAATAAACTTAAGGCAAAAGAAACTGTTGAAGCTTATGGCGTACCCATCATTCCAGGGA
Organism: Cyclobacteriaceae bacterium; assembly: GCA_029882675.1. Taxonomy (GTDB): domain Bacteria; phylum Bacteroidota; class Bacteroidia; order Cytophagales; family Cyclobacteriaceae; genus JAOUKJ01. The sequence continues at coordinate 2,156 of JAOUKJ010000281.1, read as the reverse complement.
ATATCAAACCCATCTCAGGTATTTCACAAGCCAAAGAAATGGCTAATGAAGCAGGGTACCCGATAATGGTAAAGGCAAATGCAGGAGGTGGCGGTAAAGGTATGCGTATAGTATATCATGAATCCGATCTTGAAGTTGAAATAAACATGGCAACAAGTGAAGCAGGGGCAGCTTTCGGCGACAATACCGTTTTTATTGAAAAATATATTGAATCACCCCGCCATATCGAATTTCAGGTATTAGGTGATCAACATGGAAATTTCGTCCATTTGTTTGAACGTGAATGCAGCATTCAGCGGCGCCACCAGAAGGTATTGGAAGAGTCTCCTTCACCTGTACTGGATCCGAAGCTGAGAGCAGAAATGGGGGATGCCGCCCTGAAAGTGGCCAAATCATGTAATTACACCGGGGCAGGAACGGTTGAATTTATACTCGATAAAAATAAAAATTTCTATTTTCTTGAGATGAATACCCGACTACAGGTTGAGCACCCCGTGACGGAAATGATCACAGGCTTTGACCTGGTAGAAGAACAAATACGCATTGCGGAAGGTCATAAACTTTCCTTCAAACAACATGAAATAACTATTTTTGGACATGCGATCGAAGCCCGTATTTACGCGGAAGATCCTGAAAATAATTTCCTTCCCTCGACAGGTAAACTTACTACATATTTACCTCCATCAGGTCCGGGCATACGGGTGGACAACGGCTATTTAGAACAGATGACTGTTCCAATACATTACGATCCCATGCTGGCTAAAGTCATTGCCCACGGCAGTACAAGGGAAAAAGCCCTGACCAGACTTAGCCAGGCACTTAGTGAATTCCACATATCAGGCGTTACGACATCTATCCCTTTTTGTCGGTTTGTCATTGACCATGAGAAATTTAAATCAGGGGATTTTACAACAAATTTTATTACAGAACACCATCACCCCGATAACGAAGGAACACCCATATATGATGAGAAGGAAGAAAAGATTGCTGCTGCACTGGCCGGTTTTATCTATTCCAATACAAAGGCACCCTCCCCTGTAAATGACAATGGGATACTGAAAAGCAAATGGAAAAGTAATAGAAAACTGTAAATTATGGCAGAAATAAGACCACTGAGGGCCTGGCGATATGCAGATTCACTGTATAAAAAAATCGATGAGATTACTTCGCCCTTATTTGATGTTGTCTCAGAAAAACAAAGACAAAAGCTATATCAAAACCCCTATTCCAGTATTCACCTGAGTGTACCCCAGGATTCAGCCCATAGTGCCCGGCAAGTGCTCGAAAAATGGAAAACTGATGGGACAATTATTCAGGATCCCCTTCCGGGAATTTATGTTTACTATCAATATTTTTCACTACCCGGCTCGGTTGATGAAATTTGCAGAAAGGGTTTTATGTGTAATATCCGTCTCACTGAATGGCATGAGAAAGTAGTTTTACATCATGAAAACACCATGTCACAGGCCGTCGAAGAACGAACTGATGTGATAAAAAAAACAGAGCTTAATGTCAGCCCAACTCATGGGTTATACACCGATATAGACTTTGAGTTGGAAAAATACATGGATGACTCCATGAAAAACCCGGTGTATGAAACGGAAGATTATCAGGGAGTGCGTGATGTCCTTAGTATTATCCATGACTATAAAATTATTCAAAAATTCATCACGAAGCTAAAAGACAAAACCATCATACTTGCAGATGGACATCACCGGTATCAGGGATCACTGGACTATATGCATCTGGCCAAATCCAATAATCCACAACATAACGGCCAGGAAGGGTATAATTTTCACCTGATGTACCTGACCAATACCGAATCCGATAATTTAAGAATTTTGCCAACACACCGACTCGTCAACAATCTGGCCAATTTTAATGAAAATGAAATCATCGAAAAACTTGGGAAATATTTTACGATTAAACCAATAGAAGATACATTTTACCTTAATGAAATTATTTGCGGAAAGAAATATGCTTTTGGTCTGATCTTCAAGAGCCAAGCCTATAAGGTGCGCCTAAAACCTGAATATTACAACGGCGTTACCTGGCCGTTTCCTGACGTCATTAAACAACTGGATCTTACAGTAATGCACTATTTCATCATTGAAAAAGCCCTTGGTATACCTGGCCCCAAACAACGAAACACAAAA
>JAOUKJ010000280.1 GCA_029882675.1 Cyclobacteriaceae bacterium | reverse complement strand
AATTCCCGCCCCCGGGGGCGGGAAAACATCTTTTTCTTTAATACCTAAAATCCACTTGCGGATTTTAGGAAATAATTAAGATAGGTTTTCTTAACTTAACGGCCTGCAAAAAGCAATCGCTATGACTGACAAAATGATCATAAGAAAAAGAATGCAAAAATTTCAATTACCAGCCTTTCTTTCGGGCATGCTATTACTTCTCTTATTTACGGGGTGTCAAAAGGAAATAAAGGATCCGGTCATCACCTCAATGTATATATATGATACGGCCGCTGCAAAAACACCTCAATGTCATGCTTCCACTATTGCAGCTTCGGGCGAGGTGCTGATAGCGGCCTGGTTTGGTGGTACTCACGAAAAAAATAAAGACGTAGGTATTTGGCTTTCGCGGAAAGAAAAAGAGGAAGCACGATGGAGCACTCCCCTTGAGGTAGTGAATGGAGTGCAAAATGATACTTTGCGTTATCCCTGCTGGAACCCGGTTCTTTTCCAACCCAAAGAAGGTCCCTTGATGCTTTTTTACAAGGTAGGACCAAGTCCGCGTGAGTGGTGGGGTATGCTGGCCACTTCCAACGACCAGGGCAAGACATGGAACAGTCCTGAAAAACTCCCAAAGGGCATATTGGGTCCCATAAAAAACAAGCCCGTACAACTGAATAATGGTGATTTGCTCTGCCCTACCAGTACGGAACACGATGGTTGGAAAGTACAAATGGAAAGGCAGTTACTTGCTGATGGATCCTGGACTACCACCGGGGATTTGAACGATGGTAAGGAAATCGGGGCTATCCAGCCCGCTGTCCTTTTTCATCCGGACAACCGCTTACAAATCCTTTGTCGTACCCAACAGGGTTTTATTGCCGAGGCTTGGTCAGTGGATGGCGGAGAGCGCTGGGGGGCAATGGAGCTTACTCAGTTGCCCAATCCCAATTCGGGTATTGATGCCCTGACTTTGCTAGACGGACGGCACCTGCTCGTTTATAACCCGGTGGGAGAAAACTGGGGCAATCGCGTACCTCTGACCCTGGCCGTCTCCAATGATGGTAACAACTGGCAGGACGTGCTTGAGCTTGAAAGTGTCACCAATGCTGATACGGCTGATGATGAAGAGTATTCCTATCCGGCAATCATTCAAACCCCTGACGGACAGGTGCATATTGTTTACACCTGGAATCGACAGACGGTGAAGTATGTGGTGGTTGATCCGGCTATGATATAGGCTAATTGATCAGGGCAATAATTTTATCCAGCGGTATTGCATGAGCCATTTCCAGGGCCAATGCTTCATCTTTTACATTGGTTTCAAAGGTAAACATGGAATCCCCAAAGGGTACCATAATAGAATATTCAATTTCATCGGCATCTTGTTGAATCATGCCTTTATACCCATGAACCTTTATCATTTTTTGTCCGCTTGTACTGCCCATGGCCGACATCATAGGGTTGTTAATAAATGCACTAACCATACTCACCATGGGTGAATTGTCCACGATATCTACTTTCGCATAGGTATTTTCTTCCTCTCCAAAATACCTGCTCACAAAAATACCTGTTCCACCAGCCGTGGTCACTTCATCTTTTTCGCTATTCACCGAAAGTCCTCCCGTCTGATCGGGTAATAATTTCATGATTTCCCCGGCTAAAATACGGTCAAGTTCATTGAGGGCCTGTTGCAGAGCAAAACGTGCATCTTCGTAGTTGCCATTGCTGTAGGCTGACTTTGCATCCGAGATATTTGTAGCTACATTTTGCGTACGGGCAGTCCAGGATAATAAAAGCAGGATTATTATATATACAGGTCGTTTCATTTTATCCCATTTTTAAGTTGGCATTAATTTTCATCGAGTTCAATGGGTGATTCTCCCAGTATTTTCAGGTATCCATCTATGTCAAAAGCTTCAGCAGCACTGATGACCTCACCTTCATCCGCGCAGGCATCGCAGGTGAGTATAAAGACTGATGACTGACCAAATGGAATTCCGAGCTTATACTCATCCTCATCCAGCTCGAGCACACCGCGATGGCCATTGACCTTTACAATTTTCATGTTTTCCTCCTGGGTGGTCATTTGGGGATTGGACAGGGCCATATTATATGGCATGAGCAAGGTTGAATTGTTAGCAATTGCTGCGCTTATTTCACCTTTGTCTGATTGGTAATCCCGATTTATGGTCAAGCCAATAAATCCCATTCCCGTACTAACCACCTGATCTTCATCCGGATTGAAAGGAACGCCAAGCACTTCTTCAGGCATGGATTCAAGAACCTTCCGACCAAGCTCCAGCTCTACACCCGCCATAGCTTGTTGTAGATTAAACCGGGTTTCGCTGTAGTCTTTTTCCGCAAAGGCTTTAGCCGCCTCATCCATATGGTTTGTGATGTCTTCCGGAGTAAGCTCCGTATTCAGCGATTTTTTTGATTTTGTTGCCTCATCGCTGGGATCGTCGTCATTAGCATCAGGTGTATCATCCGAGGAATCTTCTTCTTCACCAATAACATTTTTTAAGAAACTTTTGGCCTTTTTGATGCCGGCCTTTTTTAAAACCTGGCTGTGAACAGGGCTCCCGAGACAAAGAGGAGCCAATAATATAAATATTATTAAATGTCTCATTTTGTTGAGCTTTTCAACAAGGTAACCATTTTCTTTTAATATAAAAATAATGGCTACTTACAATTTTTCTTTATATCAGTGTTCACCTCCGATGATCCCAACTCTTGTGCCGTATTCAAATCAAGGCAGCCATCGTATTTATTACCCATCAGAATCTTTGCCAGACCCCGCTGATGGTAAGTGTCCGGATCGGTGGGAAATAGTTCGATGGAAATATTGTAATCTTCCACAGCTCCTTCATAATCTTCGAGTTCTGATTTTGCCAGAGCCCTGTTTTCATAATAAATGGGATTGTAGTCATCAAGTTCAATGGCCTTGTTGTAGTCTTCAATGGCTGCATCATAATCCGCTTTATTATATTTAATGACTGCGCGCAGGTTGTAGATATCGGGGTCATCGGGAAAGAGCTCAATGGACTTTGAATAGTCTTCTATGGCTCCATCAAAATCACCCAGGTCTGTTTTTGCCAGGGCCCGGTTTTCATATTTAACGGGATCCTCGGTGTCCATTTCGATGGATTTGTCATAGTCAGCCAGCGCCCCTTCCAAATCACCGGAGCTGTATTTGGCCACCCCCCTGAAATTGAATGCCTCCGGATCATCTTTATCGAGTTCAATGCTTTTGTTATAATCATCGATAGCACTGATATACTCTCCCAACTCCGCTTTAATCACCCCACGGTTAAAGTACTTGTCTGAATCTTTTGGATCGAGGTCTATGGCCCTGGTAAAATCAAAATAAGCTCCCTGTAGGTCTTCCACATTATAAAGCGCAAAACCCCGGTTGGTAAAAGCATCAGCCATGGCGGAGTCCTTTTCAATGGCCTTGTCGTAATCTTCAATAGCCCCCAGGTCATCGCCCAGATTGTATTTGGCCAATCCCCGCATATTGTAAGCCGTGGCCATGCTACTGTCCATTTCCAGGGCAAAATTAAAGTCACCTATGGCACCGTAAAAATCACCCAGGTTAGTGCGGGCTTCTCCCCTTTTCATAAAAGCATCTTTCTGCTTCGAATCCAGGTGAATGGACTTTGTTAAATCAGTATTTGCGCCAGCATAATCTTCCCTTTCCAGTTTTTTTACCCCGTTTTCATAAAGGATGGACGGATCCTGGGCCTGTGTAAATGCTGACCAAATGATCGCAATGATAAAGACGATATATCTCATAGTGTTGATTTATTCAATCCAAAGATATGGTTATTTTTTTTACGTTTAAAAAAGTGAGAAATTATATATCTTTAATGATCAACGCTATCGATCCATGATATGTATTTATTTTATGAAAAAACTTCTGTCAGAAAATCATTCTCAAAATGAGAAGTTAGATGGAATTAGGGTAGCCGGATTATTATACAGCTATATTTGCTTAATAAAGCGTAAATCAGGATATGGAAATGAAAGCAATCATAACAGGAAGTACGGGCATGGTGGGAAAAAGTGTTTTACTGGAATGCCTTGACCATCCGGCAGTTGAAGAAGTACTGGTAATCAATCGCAGGTCATTAGGCATGAACCACCCGAAACTAAAGGAGATTATCCTTAAGGACTTCACAGACAGTTCTTCCATCATGGCCCATCTGAAAGGCTATGATGCCTGCTTCTTTTGTCTGGGGGTTTCGGCGTTCGGATTGAACGAAGAACAATATTCCCAAATCACCTATGATATTACCGCACACTTCGCCGATATGATGTTTGAACTGAATCCAAATATGGTTTTCAACTATGCGTCAGCTTCCGGAGCTGACAGCTCAGAGAAAGGGCGAATCATGTGGGCACGGGTAAAAGGCCGTACGGAAAACTACCTGCTAAGCAAAGGCTTCAGGGATGCCTATATGTTCCGTCCCGGCTTGATCATCCCCGAAAAAGGCATCCGATCGGCCACAAGACTTTATAATTTCTTATACACCCTGCTCTGGCCGTTTTTTTTCTTAATAAAAGGCATGAAAAATGTTACCACCACCACCAAAATTGGACAGGCGATGGTCAACAGTGTGCTGACTGGTGATCCTTTAAAACACTTGAGAAATAAAGATATAAATGCGTTGGTTGAAAACGATTGAATTTTTTAACCCTGACAACCTCGGTGATTCCTTTATCATGCTTGTGCAAAACGGCTTTCAGGACGGAGGATCAACCTCTGTAATCACCATCGGAAAAGATGAAGACGGTTTCAAAGTCATTGATGTGGAAACTTCGGAGGGTGAATTTTGATATTGGAACGAAAAGTATTTCACCTTAACGGGTTTTTCACCCTTAAGGTAATATGTGTAAATTGCATCCGATATGTTTAAAATAAACCCCAATACCACATATTATCTATACATTGGTGTTTTGTTTGTCATACTCAACCAGAGCTGTAACCGAAAAACCGAAGGCCTCACAGACTCGGTTCTTTCCAAACAAGACACCCTCTGGCAGTCTATGGCCCCTTTCTTCTCCCCTCCTGCCGAATATAAAAATGATTTCGGCTCCTATCGTTCGCCCATGCAATTTTACGACGGCAGGACTGTAAACACCCCTGAAGACTGGATCGAACGCCGACAGGAAATCCTGGACCAATGGCACAGCATGATGAGCCCCTGGCCCGCCCCCCTGGCTGATTTGGAGGTGGAGTACCTGGACACACTACAACGGGAAAACATCATACAATACACGGTACGTTTTCACTGGACACCCGTAGAAAAGACCACCGGTTACCTTCTGATACCGGAGGGAAGCCACAATAAACCAGCCGTCGTGACGGTCTATTACGAACCGGAAACGGCCATTGGCAACGGCAGGCCTTTCCGCGATTTTGCCATACAACTGGCTCGCAGGGGGTTCGTCACCTTGTCCATTGGTACAACAGAGACCACTGAAAACGAGACTTATGCCACCTACTACCCTTCGCGCGACAGTGCCACTGTGGCCCCCCTTTCGATGCTGGCATATGCGGCCTCTTCAGCATGGCAACTCCTGGCCGACCTCCCTGAAGTAGACGATAAAAAGATCGGGATTGTGGGGCATTCTTACGGTGGCAAGTGGGCCATGTTTGCCTCCTGCCTGTTTGAGAAATTTGCCTGTGCCGCATGGTCCGATCCCGGTATTGTCTTTGACGAACAAAGGCCCAGCGTCAATTACTGGGAACCCTGGTATCTGGGCTATCACCGGCCGCCCTGGCGGAAGAGAGGGGAAATAACAGAAGATAATCCGGCATATGGGCTGTACCCGGAGCTGGTGACCAAAGGATTTGACCTGCAC
>JAOUKJ010000279.1 GCA_029882675.1 Cyclobacteriaceae bacterium | reverse complement strand
TGATGAAATTGGTGATTATGTGATTATTATTCAGGGTGTTTCCGGTAATGGTACCCCGGTATATCAGACCGCCGGTTTCCGGGTGGAATAATATTATAGTAACAAGTAATTAGCCCTACTTTGTCAAGTTATATCACTACATTAAAAAAGTGGCATTAAGTTTCCACAGGCTTTAGACTGTGGAAACCGTTGGCACAAAGATAATGGGCTTTAGCCCAACAAAAGGGCATTTCACTTTCGGCTATAGCCTGTGGAAATAGAACCCAATTTATAAAGGTAAATTTAACATGACAAAGTAGGTTAGTAACGAGTAGAAAGACGTACCTCCTAGTTTGGGTCTCTAACACTCCTGCGCTGGCTGTTCTACATCTACAGGTGTTGTATCCTGTATGTTTTTGTTCCTGCCCTCACGCACAATTCTACAACCCCCCAAAAAAAAGGATCATTGGTGTTTGGCAATCAGAATACAGCCATAAGATATATACTCCGCATTATTCACCGTCACAAAGCCAACACCTACATCATAGCAGTCGGCCCAGAAAGGGTCTATTCCCAGCAAGTGGTTTCTGTGGCCGGGCGGGTTTACTCCTTCATCAAGGATAAGCCCTTTTACCATTGCTATACCATTGTCATAACCTGCGGCAATGGACTCAAAGTAGCTGAGGCTTTTGTCAGCAACCCAGGAAGGATTAAGTGTATATGCCGCTTCGTGGATTTTTATATTCATGCCGTTGCCGTCAGGATCTACGTGATCGAAATAATTTCTTGCAGCCATGTCTCTTGCCTTTTCCAGGGCCACTTGGGCCAGTGTGTCATTCCAGGTAAGTAGCTGAATAGGATTTACGTAGCCCAGATCAACTCCTATTTCACTGCTAAAAGATGCCGGATCCAGCCTGACCATATTGAGGTATTCAAAAGCACTTTTCGCCTCTGCAAAATCTTCATTAATGACGGTCTCTTCTTCCCGGCAGCTGTTTATCACTAGCACGATCAATAGAAAAGCCAGACCGGTGTATTTGTTATGCCTGGATATATTCATAATTTTATGGATTTTAAACGGAAAGATAAGAATTCCTCAAGGTATACCGCACCCCGGGATGAATAAAAAATATCCGGAATACCACGCAGGTATTATCGGGACTTATTGCAAGCGAAGATAGTGTTTTATATGGGTCCGGGCAAGTTCAGCAGGGCTGGAATGAAGGTTATTGTAAATGAAGGTCATTACTTTGTGTTAAAAAAAAATCAGCGGTCATCGATAAAAAACACTCTGAAAATTTGCACAATCGCATAATTATTATTTCTTTTGTCAAAAGTCGAAAAACTATTCTATTCCAAAAGTCGGCTTATGAAAGTGTGGAGGGGCAGGCCCGGAGATGCACACCAACCATTTAGACGGAAATTGTTGATCCCTGTTTTGGGTATATTAAAAATTGAAGGAGATCATATCTTTTAATTTTAAATGATAGCATATATCGTTAATTGTACAGCAGTTAACTTTAAGATACTGAGACCGGAGTGGTAAGGGAGACAGGGAGTTTTTAATAACCTGTCTCTTTATTTTTTTAGGGGAGTTTGTTTATCAATCTAATTATTTCTGCAACGATGCGATCCTCAGTGTTTTTAGCAAACCGGGAAGGTTTATTATAGTAATGCATTGAGCCGTCTACTTCATATCCCCCCTCATCAAATAACCGTTCAGAGGCGATATAGCAGGTTATATCATTGGCATAGGCATTTACCCAGAGGTCATCGTTATTTAACTCTTTTTTTAGTCGGTGCACATAGTCAACGACCACTTCCCCACCCATAAAAACCATAGTGAGTTCTTTGCCGAAGGAAAAGACCTGAAGGGGGTATTGGTATGAATCAGGAATGACACCACCCCTTGAAAGGGTTTCCAGGCTGTTGCGGGCAAACAGGCCTTCGGCATTGTCCTGTTCTGCCTTGGCCATATACTCCTTTTTGGAAGGGACATGGTCGTAGTAGAGTGGAAAGTACTTGAATGTGGTTGTTGGTGCCTGCGTGACCGGCCGGGCTTTTTCTTTCTTAATGACCCGCACCACCTCATCGGTAATGGCCTTGCCGTGCTGTTCTACATATTTAAATTCATTCCGCGGCTGTGGATTAGAATCTGCACCACATCCGATCACCACCATGGCCGTCGCCCCAGGGAATTCTTTTTCAATCATTTCCTGTGCCGTGCCCATCCAGTCTCCATGTACGAAGTTATGGTCGCCCATCAGAGTAGTACCATGGCAGGCATAGTTGAGCAATAGAGCCCGGGTTCTGCCTTTTTGATCAGTAATGTGCAATAATGGCAGGTCATGCTCTACGGGGCCATCAGGTGTTTGCCCGAAACCAGTCCATTTACCATCCTCAATCACTCTTCGATTCATCGCAAAGGAGGCTGTGCCTTTACTGTAATTGATATAGGAAGGCTGGCGGTTGGCCAGGGCCTCTTTTACCAAACCCAGTACTTTGTCTTCCAGTCCCATCATATATTCCACCACCTGGTTGAGTTCCTGTCCGGACAGGTGCCTGCCAAAGATATTGAGCAATGCGCCCGTTTCCGGGCCGGAGTGTGTATGAGTGGCCGTAATGGCCAGGTTTTTCCTTTCCACCCGACTGGTATGTCCTACCCTGTAAGCAAGTCGTTCTGCAAAAACGGCCGGAAACCCGACAAGGTCCAGCGTAATGATCACCGAGGGCCCTTCTTCATCGGTGCCTATGGCCATGGCCTTGGCCCATAACTTTTGTTCCACAGAATCGAAAACCGTTTTTCTGCTCCCATAACCGGAAAGGCGCATAGGTGATTCAGGTGTGATGTCCACACTAGCCACCCCAACAGGTATCATCTCCCGGTTTTTTATTTGACCAAAACTATTGCCCAACAGGCAAACCAGCAGGAAAATACCTGCAATGGACTTAATATTCAAGACTTTCATATAGCTGATGGTTTAAATCGTTGTTCTTTACCCGCTGTTTTTATAGCTGTTGGCCATTTGCTTTTAGCTTTTAGCTCACAACTTTTGTTTACTGGCCCTACTTTATCAACCTGCTCCAGAATGCTCAACTCCCGTTGCCCCGAACTGTGGGGTGGCACGCTCTAGGCTTGCCCTGCCCCGTTGCAAAGAGTAGGGGTCAAGTGAGAAAATTCCTCAATTCTCCATTCCTACCCTCAGTCCTCATACCTCATACCTCTTACCTCTTACCTCTTACTACTTACTACTTACTACTTACCACTTACTACTTACCACTTACTACTTACCACTTACTACTTACCACTTACTACTTACCACTTACTACTTGACTCTTATCATAAATTTGGCCCTCCCGACTTATAAGTCTTAATAAACTCAAGCAGGTCAATCATTTCCTGTGTGCTCATCACCTGGCTCAGGCCTGTTGGCATGGCCGAAATGTCGAGTACACTGATGCTTTCAATATTGGATCGTTGTACCGTGGTGGCCGTCTCGGCGCTGCTGTTTAAAGTCAGGGCCGTGGCTGTTTCGGCCGTGATAATGCCCTGGAGTTCCTGGCCGTCCTTTAGCGTAACTGTCCACAGCTCAAAGCCGTCAGCGATCGCGAGTTCAGGTTGTACGATATGCTTGAGAATGGCCGCTTTGGACTGGTTTTTCACCAGGGCAATGTCGGGTCCGAAATGCGAACCCATTTGCTCCCCGATAGTGTGGCACAATCCACAGTGTTTCACAAACATTTCCTGTCCGGATTTTATGTCACCGCTGCTGTTATTCACGTCCCCGAAGGTGGCCAGGAGGTCTTCCCCTTCTTGTTTTTCAGGATCAAACAAGGCACGGGCCCGCAGGCGAAGGGGCTCATCATTATTAGTCATTAGGCGTACACTTCTTCTCCATCCAACGGCTGTTGTACTGATCTTTTCGCCTTCTATTGCAGTGAGCAAGGCATCTATACGGGTGTTGTTTCGCACCATAAAATTAATAGCCTCCGTCCTGACACCAGGGGAGAGGGCGGCCCATCCGTTGATGACAAACCTGCAGAAATCCTCATCTGATGCTGTATTACTACTCAGCCATGCAAGGGCCGCATTTTGAACGGCAGTGGGTTGATCGGGGGCAATCAGACCACTGATTTGGCTATTATCGGCATTTATTAGCAACGATAATCCGGCAGCCCTTTTTTCGGCGATTTCATCCTGATCGGAAATCAATGCAATCAGGGCGTTGTTGTATTTTTCTTCCTCCAGTGATATCCCGGCACTTCTGATCAACCCACTCCAGCGAGCGGCCATGGTGCCATCAGCAACCTTAAAGGCATTGAAAAGCAAGTCTTTCGATTCGCCAAGTCCTGCAATATCGGCGCCGGCCCGGTTTAGTCCGCGTGATACCCCGTTGATAAAGGATGCCACCCAGGGTGCTTGTTGTTCTTTGGCCCCCCTTGTTAAGAACTCTTTTATTTTATCGCGGTGACCTTCCAGCGTAATCAGGTAAGCCAGGTTTTCGATGAGTGTGTGGTTTCCGGACAGGCTGGCGTTACTGACATCGGTGGCCTTTTCCATCCATCCGATGGCGTCAAACTGCACTCCGGTCATTACGGCCGGAACGATCCAGGGATCATCGATATACTTTTCCATGATGGTGTTGGTGGCATCCAGGGAGGCCTCATCGCGCAGGTAACCCAGGGTCAGGGCCAGTTGAAAGGCGGCCCTTTTGCTGATGTCTTCACTGGCCAGGACCACAAGCCGTGTAGTCACCTGTTCGTTTTTTAGGAATTCTTCACTTAACCGGATGGCGTTTTCAAGCACACCGGTGGATTTGCTCTCCAGGCCGAGTAATACATCGCCAGACTGGAGTTCACCCCTTCCTTCCAGTGTCCACAGGGCATGGGCCATGGCCACTGAGTCCTTGCCGGAAAGCAATTGACGCACAGATGCGCCAACGTTGGCGGTTTTGTTATCTACAAGCATACGCTGGGCATTGATGCGGTGCCAGCGGTTGGGGTGGGAGAGGAGTTTAACTTGCTCCATCGGCGAGTCGGGAATTTGCTTTTTGCCTATGATGGGGTTCAAAGTGGAACCTTTTGGTTTGATGCGGTAAATCCTGCCCTTATCTACACCGGCATAAAGGTCGTCTGAATTGGTGACTTCATCGGCCATCCATTCGGGGTGTTCAATAATTTTGCGGTAATAATCGATCAGGTAAAGTGCTCCGTCAGGGCCTACATAAAAGTTGACCGGCCTGAACCAGGGATCTTCGGAAGCTAGAAATTCTTTGTCAGGAAACATCCGTTGCGCTTTGAAAGGCACACCGTCTTCTGTCAGCACATCCACATGGATGAGGTTGTGGGTAGGTTCGGCCACGAAACTCATGCCGCGGTATTCTTCGGGAAATAGGTCTGCATTGTAGAGGGCAATACCACAGGCTGCAGTAAATACGCCCAAGTCGGTGAGCAACTGGTGCTCGGCGTTTTTGGTGATGGAGAATACCTCAGCGTTGTTGCCATGCTCGGGAATATAGGCCACCGGGTTGATGCCCGTGAGTTGAGGTTTGCGCTGTAGGTAGGAGACCGGCATGATTTCCTGGTAAATGTGCCTGCTGTTGCTCACCAGGTAGTAGCGGCCAAAGTTATCAAAATCATGACCGAATTGGGTGTGGGAAGACATGAGTTCCAGTTGTTTTGGATCATTTTTAAACCGCACACTTTTTCCCAGGGCATTGGTGGGTAAGGTCAGTGATTCATCAGACCCGGGAAAACGTATGGTTTCACCTTTATCGCCAAAAATACTGTCGAACTGCACGGTATGGACAGAGTTTTCGTGGGCCAGATAGATCCAGTTGTCGAGACCATATACCGGAGAGTTGACGTTGTGCTGGGGATTGGACAAGGCAAAGCCG
>JAOUKJ010000278.1 GCA_029882675.1 Cyclobacteriaceae bacterium | reverse complement strand
TTTGGGGAGTTCGGTATAATTTTTTCCATTAACAGTTTCAATAAGGTTGGTACGCGCAAAAGCAGAAACTGCCGGTGCAGTAGTGTATAAAATAGCAATAAAGATTAGCGCATATCCGGCAGATAGCCGGGCGTCTTTTACCTTCGGGACGGTAAAAAATCGAACGATAACATGGGGAAGTCCGGCGGTGCCCACCATAAGTGCAGCAGTAATGAAAAAGATATCGATGGTACTCTTAGATCCATCGGTATATGGGGCAAAACCGAGCTCTTTATGTAATCCGTCCAGTTTATCGAGTAAATAACTTCCATCGGCCAGGGTGGATCCAAAACCTAGTTGCGGAATGGGATTGTTGGTCATCATGATGGAAACAAAAATAGCAGGTACCATGAAGGCAAAAATCAAGACACAATATTGTGCGACCTGTGTGTAAGTGATTCCTTTCATTCCACCCAAAACCGCATAAAAGAATACAATGATCATCCCTACGATGACCCCTGTCTCAACTTCCACGTTTAAAAACCGACTGAAAACCACGCCTACACCGCGCATTTGACCAGCCACATAAGTGAATGATACAAAGATGGCACACACTACGGCCACTGTTCGGGCCGTATTGGAATAATACCGGTCCCCTACAAAGTCAGGGACGGTAAATTTGCCAAACTTCCTGAGGTATGGGGCCAGCAAAAGTGCCAGAAGTACATATCCACCTGTCCACCCCATGAGATATACTGAGCCATCATACCCCATAAACGAGATTAGCCCGGCCATAGAAATAAAAGAGGCAGCCGACATCCAGTCTGCTGCAGTGGCCATGCCATTGGCCAGGGGGGAAACTTGTCCGCCAGCCACATAAAATTCTTTGGTAGATCCGGCACGTGATCTAACAGCGATATAAATGTATAAAAGGAAACTTATTGTTACCAGTAGATAGGTCCAGGTTTGTACGTCCATTTGGATTATTTTTCGTCAACGTTGTAGGCTTTGTCCAGCTTGTTCATCAGGCGGACATATATAAAAATGAGGGCAACAAAAATGTAAATAGATCCCTGTTGAGCAAACCAGAACCCCAGTTTAAACCCGCCAATTCTGACATGATTGAGTGGTTCTGCCAGGATGATGCCCAGTCCAAAAGAGGCGACAAACCAAACAATCAGTAAAATAGTCAGGTATTTCAGGTTGGTTTTCCAATATGCGGTTCTTTGAATTTTATCCATGCTTGAACAGTTTTAGGTCAGGTAACATTTTTTTATGTTGCCAAATTGAGCGTAATATGGTAAAATTCGATTTTATTTCAAATAATTATATTTATTGCTCATGATAACGACTCAATTGGTTCGAAGTATTACCTCATCGTGTGTTCTGTTTTTGGTTGTATTGATCCTGCCGGGGTGGGGCTGTGCTGACCGGATAGAAATGGAACAGGAACCGGGCATATCCGAAGAATTGGCGGCACTGCGCAAAAAGGAAATCAGTAATATCCATTATGCAATTACACTGGAAATACCAGCAGAAAAGGCAGAGCCCATTCCGGGCTTTATAGCTATTTCTTTCGAGTTGGGCGAAAAGATACCGGTGGTACTTGACTTTAATGCTGAACCCGAAGGTATAAAGGGTGTGGTGGTCAACGGGAAAGCACAAAAAGACTATCTAGTTAAAAATGAACACATCCTTATTGAGGCGGATGAGGTGATTGCCGGATCCAATAAAATTGAAGTGGAATTTATTGCAGGAGACCAGTCCCTGAATCGCAATGCCGACTATTTATATACTTTGTTCGTTCCGGACAGGGCTTCCACCTGTTTCCCGTTGTTCGACCAACCCGACCTGAAAGCCCGGTTTTCGCTTTCGTTGAGAGTGCCAGCGGATTGGGAAGCTATTTCAAATGAATATGCCGTTCAGGAAAGCAGCAATAATGGTTGGAAGACCATTAAATTTAATCAAAGTGACTTGATGAGTAGTTATTTATTTGCCTTTGCAGCAGGAAAATTTTACAAAGTAGAAAGGGAAGTGGAGGGTAGGCCTGTAGTGATGTTGCATCGGGAAACAGATAGCGTGAAAGTTGCAGAAAATATTGATGAAGTATTTGGGCTCCATGCACGTTCCATAGCCTGGATGGAAAAGTATACTGACATCGACTATCCATTTAATAAATTTGGTTTTGCACTTATTCCCTCTTTTCAATACGGAGGGATGGAGCATCCAGGGGCAATATTTTACAGGGCTTCTTCCCTCTTGCTTGATCAGCCGGCTACGGAAGTGCAGGAACTTCGACGGGCTGGACTCATTGCCCATGAAACAGCCCATATGTGGTTTGGCAACCTGGTGACGATGGAATGGTTTAGTGATGTTTGGCTCAAGGAGGTTTTTGCAAATTATATGCGGGCAAAAATGGTTAATCCTCAATTTCCGGAGGTCAATCATCAGTTGGGCTTTTTACTGTCACATTATCCGGGGGCCTATGATGTGGACCGCACTACGGGTACTCATCCGGTAAGGCAGGAATTACATAACCTTAAAAATGCAGGTACCATGTATGGGGCCATCATTTATCAAAAAGCCCCGGTGTTGATGAAACAGCTTGAATTGATGATCGGGGAAGAAACAATGCAAAAATGTTTGGCAGAATACCTGCAAACTTATAAAAACGGAAATGCTTCATGGGATGATCTGGTGGCTATTTTTGATAAAAACTCAACACTGGATATCACAAACTGGAGTAACCAGTGGGTCTATGGAAAAGGAATGCCGGAAATTGAGGTGGGAAAAGACGGTAGTGATTGGTTTGTAGGAACCGGTAGCAACTCACATTGGCCTCAAATGGCAGAATATGGCCTTGTTGATGAATCAGGGAATACTACGGCAAGGTATCTGGTTGATTGGTCAAAAGACCACAGGGCAAAGCTGCCCTGGTCCAACGGACTGGTGGTGCCCAATACAAACGGCCAGGGTTATGGGTATTTCAAAATGGAACAGCCTGTGATTAACTACCTGTTGTCGAATATCAGCACATTAGATGATCCGGTGATGAGAGCTTCCTCGTGGATTAACTTGTATGAAGGGGTTTTGCGGGGAGACGTACAACCTTATCTTGTTTTGGAAACAGCGATAAAATCCCTGAAAAGTGAAAAGGAAAACCAGGTGACTAACCGTTTGATCAGCTACATCCAATCTCTTTTCTGGCGTTTTATTACCGATGATCAGCGGAAAGCAATCGCACATCAATTGGAATACACATTGATCAGCGAAGTAGTCAGTAGCGGAGATGCCGGTGAAAAGGCCATGCTTTTCAGGGCCTTTCGCAATATCGTAACTACTCCGGAAGGAGTGGATAAACTACGGGCTATCCATTTGGGAAAAGAGGTGTATGATGGCCTGGTTTTGGCTGAAAATGATCAGATGATCAATGCGCTGGAATTGGCGGTAAGGGAAGTGGATGACTGGAAAGAAATACTTGATAAACAGCTTGCTGTAATCGAAAATCCGGATAGAAAACGAAAGATGGAATTCCTTATTCCGGTAGTATCTGCCGATGTTATAGTGCGGGATCAATGGTTTGAAGGACTCAGCGATCCGGCAAACCGGGAGCAGGAACCCTGGGTGGAGGATGGCCTGCGTTTTTTGCACCATCCCTTGCGAAGGAGCGAGGCCGTGAAATATATTCTCCCCGGATTGGAACTTCTGGAGGAGATCCAGCGAACGGGTGACATTTTCTTCCCCAAGCGCTGGCTGGATAATATGTATCAGGGACATCATTCGATGGATGTTGTGAAGGTGACAGACCAGTTTTTAAAAGACCGGCCTGATTATCCGGAAAAGCTGAAAAATAAGCTGTTGCAGTCTGTAGATGATACGAAACGAGCCGCTGCAATCATTGAGGAATTGAGTGAGAAAGGGGCTGTTTATTAAAAATAAAACAATAATTGGTTGCAGTGATGGGGAACAAAACCCTTGAGGCTTGTTATTTTTGGGTTCAGTACTTACTTTGCACATCATGAAAAGAACAGGTTTTCAGAGGTTGTTGTTTAGAGTTGGTTTACTTCAATATGGCATTTCAGGGCTTTTGTTCATGTCCTGTGTTATTGGTTTCTCACAAGACCCGGGTTCCAGTGTAGTGATTTACCTGGTACGGCATGCCGAAAAAGCTGATGATGGCACAAAAAACCCTCCACTCAATATGGTGGGGTTACAGCGCGCGGTACGGTTGAATGAGATGTTGAGGGATATTGAATTTGGAGCTGTCTATTCTACAGATTTTAAACGGACAATCATGACAGCCAGTCCGGTAGCCGAACAAAATCATTTGAAAGTAAAAACCTACGATCCGGCTGATTATGAAAAATTTTTACGTGATGTGTTGCGAAGCCATCAGGGCCAAAATATTCTGATTACGGGACATTCCAATACAATACCTCAAATGGCTAATATGCTGTTGGGAATGAATCGTGTGATGGATTTTAGGGAAGATGAATATGACAGTCTCTTAATCATTATTGCGGATAAAATGGGTGAGTGTAAATTGCTCAGGTTAAGGTATTGAAGTAAAGGCCTTGATTTAATCAGGTAATTTATAAACCGAACAATGTGGAAAATGGAATGAATAGTAAGATGGATGAACGATTTAACAGAAGGGCTATTTTGAAAAGGGTGATGATGGCCGGTGTGTTTTGGTTTATAGCCCCATGGAAGGCGCTATCAGCGAATAGACGCAGCGATAATCTGCTTGCCTTTTCAGGGATTCCGCCCTCAAGTGATTATTTCGAGGCACAAACGGCCATAAAGATAGGTCGTGAATATGTAAAAAGAGTAAAGGGATCTGACACGGTAGGGTACTGGCAGGAAAAGCTTGAACACCGCGTGTTGCCCTTCACCAACTCAATGGAAGAAGTATATGATAATTCTACCCTGCTGAATACCTTAAAAAAGGCCATACAGGAAGATTTTGAGGCGGGCAACACCGTAGTTATTAAAGGTTGGGTGCTTGCAGAAACGGAAGCTGATCATTGCGCCCTGTATTTTATGACCCAAACATCAATGACAGGCCATGCATATTGATAGTCGTGACATAGAAGCCGGGGCGGTAATACAGGCCGACCTATGTATTGTTGGGGCCGGAGCAGCAGGAATAAGTATAGCCAGGGAGTGGGAAGGAAAGGGAAAAAAAGTGGCTTTGCTAGAAGGGGGGGGATTTGAACTGGAGATGGGTATGCAGGAACTTTATCACGGTAAAATAACCGGCCAGCGTTATTTTCCCCTGCAATCATCGCGAATGCATTTTTTTGGAGGAACGACGGCGCACTGGGCAGGATTTTGTTCAACCTATGATCCGATAGACTTTAAGGAAAGGCCCTGGGTCAAAGACAGCGGCTGGCCTTTTCCCTTTGAAGCGATTGAAGGTTATTATGAAAGGGCAATGGCTCTGGTGGATATCAGGCCCTACCCCTTTGACGCTTCCTTTTGGGAAAATAAGGAAAGGGTATTTGAAAGGATTCCTTTTGATAAGGATAAAATATGGACAAAGATGTGGCAGTTTAGTCCACCTACCCGGTTTGGTCAGAAATACAGGGATGAAATTATCCATGCCCGGGATATTTTTCTTTACACACATACCAATCTTGTGGAAATTGAAACCGGTGAAAGTGGAAGGGAAGTAAGCAAAGTTATCGTTGCGAACCTGGCAGGAAAACGTTTTGAGGTGAAAGCAAAACATTATGTGCTGGCATGTGGGGCTATTCAAAATGCACGAATGCTTCTGGCATCAAATCATCAAAGGCCAAATGGGTTGGGCAATGACTTTGATCTGGTTGGGCGCTATTTTATGGAGCATCTGGAGTTGTCAACAGCCGAGATGGTATTGTCTGCTGAACAGCCGCTG
>JAOUKJ010000277.1 GCA_029882675.1 Cyclobacteriaceae bacterium | reverse complement strand
GATTACCGGGTTGCCTTTATAGGCGATCCAGGCCGATCCGCTTACCTCTACGTCTAGTGATTCCGTACAGGAAACTTCCACATCGCCAATCCCGGAAATGCTTATGGAGGTATTCAGGGAGGAAAGTCCAAAATTATTAATGTCCGCCATTCCTGAGACCGAAATGGTTTGTTCATTGACCTTTCCGGTGAGGGCTATATTTGCATTGCCCGATACATGAAGGCCCAACGATGGCAGGTCGAGATCACCTTCAGAAACTATATTGTTTAGCCCGGAACCAGCTATCTTCTTTATGCCTGGAAGCGTCACATTGACCCAGACAGCAACATCAGGATCTATGTGGCTTATGTTCCGGTCAAAACCGATCTCAAGAGTCTGGTCTTTTACCTCCCAAACCAATTCATTAAAAATTCCGGGGGTCGTTTCAACTGATGTCGAGATTTCATTTCCCTGGGTAATCCGCAGGTTAACAGGGCCTAAAAGGGATACATTTTCATAATCCTCAACATTCAGCTGATACTCAGTAATGTTTCCTTGATTGGTTAATATGATGTCTTCTTCTGTACATCCTTGCATGAAGAGGGCAAAAAGGGCGGAAATTATAATTAGATTTTTCATAATTTTTAATATGTTTAGTTGCGTTTCCAGTATTTCCGGAGACATGATTGATTATTAAATTGATTTGAAAGACAGTAATGATTAAATGCGGGTGATCCTTTAAAATTCGAACCGGTAGTTGAGTATGGGGATCAGGCCTGCCATGGGGTAATCGATAATTTTTTCGTTTTCGGCGTCATATACCTGCGTCCAGGTATTCAGCCTGTTGCTGACGTTTTGGATATCTATAGAGATCACGTGCTGCCTATTCGCCTTAAAAATATGCAGTCGGGCGCCAATGTCTGTCCGAAAGTAGTCACTTGCTTTTATGGAGTAAATTTCTTTAGTATTATAAACAGCCGCTCCTTCAGCAATTGATGCCTGGAGGTCAATAGGAATAAGTCGTTTCCCTCCCGTCCATATTACCTTGGCATTAAGACCAATCATCTTGTTTTCTCCCCATTTGAATTCCTTTCCCCCCACAAAATTGTTGGTATAGTTCAAATTATATTTGGAGTTATACCAGGTTCCATTGGCTGGTTTATATTTCGAATCGAACAAAGAGCTTGTAATGAGGAAGTAGTAGTCGTTGCTGAAGAACTTTTGAATGGTAAACTCTACACCATAGTTTCTGGCTATTCCAATGTTGGCCAACGTATCGTCCGGTGAGAAGCCACCAAAAATGGGTGAAATAAATTTGTTTGGATTAGTAGGCACGGGCAGATTTCCAATGTGCTGATAATATGCTTCTGTTTTGATATTTACGTGGTCACCAACCATTTTTTCATATGAAGCAACTAAATGGCTTGCGGTAGTCAGTTTTAATCCTTCATTTGGCATATGTACAGAACCATCCATCAGCTGGTTTTCAACAAAATATACGGGTAGATTTTCGTGTCTGCTATGCATACCATAACCCAATCCCAACTTTTGTCGTTTTGGCAATTCCACGACCAGCCCCACCCTGGGTTCAACGGCATTATCATTACTGAGTGCAAAATGGGTGTAATGAAGGCCGGTAGTAAGGGCTACGTTATCAGAAAATTTGTATTTCCCCTGTGCGTAGGCCTGATACAGGTTTGTACTCCCGTTGCTGTCAAGGAATTTCTTCCAGGTTTGAGTACTGTCAATATATGATTTTGAATAGTAGCTGTAATTCAAATTATTTAGGATGCCACCAACACGGACATTTGTTCTGCTTGATAATTTTCTGTTATAATATGTACTGAACCTTATGGCCTTTTTTTGGAGTTCGTCAAAAAGACTACCTTTCAGGGTTCCTTCAGTGTCCATGGTTTTGTAATCTTCTGAACTGTAACTCATTGACTGCGAGATCACCGTTTGAATGTATGAATTTTTGTCCGGGAAGTAATTATGGGTTAGGCCTGTAGCATACATGCCGGTCTTTGTAAAGTCACTGTAGCCGTATTTAAAATTTTCAGGTTCTGTGGAATCGGGCAAATACTTTGCATCAACATCTGACAGGCCACCAATACCCCAAACAGAAAATGTACCGGATTTTTTTGTTGGCAGATTAAATTTGAATGAAAGATCCTGATAATTAGGAAGGGCATTTTCAGATACCTGGATATTCATGTTGTTTAACAAAGACAATGTTGCATACCGATAGTTCAACAGATATGATCCCTTGTACCCTTTCTTAAAAGGCCCCTCAGCTGCCACATCAATCCCTAAAACACCCGCCTGAAGCGTATATTCTTTTTCCTTATTGTTACCATTGCGTAGTCTGATGTCAAAAACTCCTGAAAGGGCGTTGCCATAATCGGCCGGGAAAGCGCCGGTATAAAAGTCTGAACTGCCCAGCATGTTGTTACTTAATATACTCACCGCACCAGATGAATAGCCTTCCTCTGTAAAGTGATTGGGAGAGGGGATTTCAACACCCTCCAGCCTCCATAGCATCCAGTTTGGTGAGTTTCCCCTGATCACTATTTCGTTGGAGGCATCATCAGTCCCTGAAACACCGGCAAAGGCCTGGGCCATTCGGGCAGGGTCGCTGATACTGGCAGCATATCGTTGTGTTTCTTCGGCGTTGAAAGACTTGGCACTTATGCTCGCCATTTCATTTAGCGGTTCATTGTTGTTGGCTGTTACCACTACTTCTCCCAATGTCTCAAGCTGCTCCGTCAACTCAATATTCAGAATTGTTTCTTTTCCGGTTCCGATTAAAAATTCCGGCACATAGGCATCTTTGAAACCAACATAAGAGATCTTGATCGTATAGCGGCCAACAGGCAAATTTTCGATGATAAAATTACCCTCCAAATCAGTAATGGCTCCTTTGATGGGGTCGGTGTCCAGTACCTGAACAGTTGCAAATGGTAGCGGGGCTTTTGATTCTTTGTCAAACACCTGGCCTCTCACATTTTGTTTCAAAACACCCGGGCTTTCTATCGTCTTTTTCTCAGGCGTACTCTTTTGGCGTTTTATTACAATGGTGTTATTGACTTTTTCATAAGTCAGGCCGGTCCCTTCCAAAATTACATCCAATGCTTTTTCCAGGTCTGCCTGCTTTAGTGTAACTGAAATTTTTGGTGCTTTACTCAACATTTCATGGTTGTATATGAAATCCACATCAGTCTGGTTGCGGAGTTCATTGATGGCCGCCTCTACAGTCACCTCCGTTAATGTCATATTTATTGTTTTTGTTTGTGCCTGTACCGCCAGGGCAACTACAAAAGCAAGGGCCGATAGGCCGAATTTTAATACCCGGTTTATACCTCGTTGTATCTCATCAATCGTATACGTTTTTCGATTATTTTTCATAATATTGTGTTATTAAAGATTAGAAGTCTTTTTTAAATGATTACTAATGGGAAATGTTGCCGCATTTCCCATTATTTATAATACGATAATCGTATTATCCCTGATTTCAAATTTCACATCCGTTGTCATTTCAAGCATTTCAAGTATTGATGAAATGCTCTGGTCGTTCTTTATCCTGGCCGTAAAATGGAAGTTTTTGGCCGATGCGTTTTTAAAGTCAAACTCAAAGTCATACCATCTGGCCAATCTTTTCATGACTACTTCCAGGTTGTCGTTATTGAACTCAAGTTTTCCCTGCACCCATGAGGTGTACTGGTCAGTATTTACCGCTGTTACCTCAAGTGTTGCATCATCTTTACTAATAATTGCCTGGTCATTCGGGGCAAGCGTTTTGATGATATCTGATGTATTTCCCAACATGATCTTCACCGACCCTTCCACCAGTGTTGTTCTCATGACCGCTTCATCTTCATAGGCTGAGATATTAAAAGTTGTACCTAATACACGAACGGCCATCTCACCACTGTTTACAATAAAAGGCTTGTTGTGATGTGCAACTTCGAAATACGCTTCCCCGGTCAGGAAAACAACACGCGTACTGTCGTTAAAAGCAACGGGAAATTTCAGGGAGGAACCTGCATTAAGCCAAACTTCCGTTCCATCGGCCAGTTTCAGGTTATATCTACCCCCCCTTGGAATAACCAGCTCATTATAAACTAACGGTTTTGGGTCTTCATCATCTGTTTCAGAAGTATAGGCAAGCCCTTGTTGTTCGGCTGTTATAATTGCGCCGGGTTGATCTATCGGTTCCATCTGCTGCATTTCCTCCAGATTGACTTCCCTGCCATCAGCCAATATCAGCATGGCTTTTTCAGTCCCCGGTTTTGCTATGTTGTCAATACTCGCCAGGTTATGGGTTTCAGGTCTCGTGTAATAATACCAGGTAAGAGACAAGGCAGCCATCAGTGGTATTAATGCTGCAGCATAACGCATCCAGTTATGGGTGAACAAGCGGATTGTTTTTGTCTTAAACAGTTTGTCTTCAAGAGGCCGCCATACCTCATTACTTTTAAACAAGTCATATACCTCAAGGTTGTCCAGCAAAAATTGTTCATCGGTGGCTCTCGTATAGACCTGCTTATTTTCATCATTCGCATTGGCCCACATTTCAAGCTCTTGCATCTCCTCTGTAGTGATGGTCTTTTTGTTTTTCTTCGCTATCAGATCGGCTATATGAAAGTAATTTTCCATTCCTGTATTTATTGTTCGATACTAAAACAACTGACAATGAAAACCGGGTGAAAAGAAAAAGAAATAATTTTAAGGAAGGTCCTATAAACAAAACAAGATCATGCCTGTTACCGGCTCCATTTTGCGTTTCAATTTAGCGTATGCTATCTTTTTTTGTGTCTTGACAGTATTTTCAGAAACCCCAAGCGTATCTGCAATTTCACGGTTTTTTAATCCCTTTAGTGCCAATAGCATGATTTTCCTGGCGGATTCCGGGAGCTCTTTAATTTCAGCATAAAGTTTATTAAAGGACTCTTCGGCAATAATATGGTTGGTAAAAAACTGGTCGGATTCCAACTCATAGATCAAAGCTGCTTCATGTTTTTGTTTTACTATCCGGTGTTTGAGATGGTTCAGGCATTTGTTTCTTGCAGTGGTATATAAATAGGCCTTAATGCTATTGATGTGGGTAAAGTTTTTTTTGTGTTCCCAAAAAGAAATGAATACCTCCTGGATTATATCCTCTGTCTCCGACCGGTCTTCTACATACCTATAGCTAAATGCACACAGCGCATTGAAGTATTGTTCAAAAAGATTTTGGAAGGCCTTTTTATCGCCTGCCTTTAAAAGGTCAATATGTTTATTATCTGGGCTAATATGACTGCTTACCACGAAGGGTGTGATTATATAACCTGATTTACAAATCTAATTTACATCAGGAATTTATTTTTTAGGGTAAAATAGACAAGAATTTACATAATCCCTTAAATCCGAAGGCGGCTTTATGGATCATTTAATAATGTTCTTGATATAACAGAATACTACGTTTTTAAATAAAGGCCGCTCACTTATTCAAGTGCACCGGAAAAAAGTATATATTAAATGTTTTCCCGCCCTATGGTCCCGATAATTATCCGGGAGGAAAACGCCTTTTTCTTTTTTATCTAAAATATACTTGCGGATTTTAGGTAATTATACGCTATAATGTAAAACATGAGGTCGCCTCAATAACCAGCTTTCTCAAATATTAGGGCCTAATGATACAGCCGCACGTCTTACATTTTTATGTTTTAAACTATTCACCCACCAACGTAAACACATACTGCCCGTCGATGCCTGCAGTACGGCCACCGGTGTTCAGGCCCGAAACTGAGAAGGTAAGGACCAGTTGGGTGGCCGTCAGGTTTACATCCACTATGGTATTTTCATCGCGCAACACCTTGTTGGGGTCGTTGTTGCTGAACTGCCAGGTGCCTGAGGCCGGCCAGGCCGTAGGCAGA
>JAOUKJ010000008.1 GCA_029882675.1 Cyclobacteriaceae bacterium | reverse complement strand
AGCCAGAAAGCCATCGCGCAAATGCAACAGGCTGCGGCAAAGATGATGGATGATAAGCAGGATGTTAACTTTTTTGAAGCACTCCTTTCAGAGTTCAGGATTATGGCACCTGAGTCAGGAATGGTAATCTATCAGCGAGATTGGCGGGGCCAAAAGTTAGGTGTAGGGGCTTCGATATCTTCATGGGACATGACCGTTGCTACTTTGCCGGATCTCACTCAAATGGTATCCAAAACCTATGTAAATGAGATTGACATCAGAACAGTGAAGGCTGGCCAGGAAGTCATGATTGGTCTGGATGCCTTCCCGGATAAAAAATTAACAGGCAAAGTGATGGAGGTGGCCAATATTGGTGAACAGAAACCTAACACGGACAGTAAAGTATTTCAGGTATTAATTGAGGTGAATGAGGCAGATACTACACTTAGGCCAGCCATGACAACGAGTAATACCATTATTTCAGAAGTCGTATCAGAAGTGCTTTTCGTTCCTTTGGAAGCTGTGCATAGCCAGGGAGATTCACTTTCTTATGTGATCGTAAAGGAGGGCATTAGCTTTAAGAAGCAGGAGGTAGAGCTCGGCAAATCAAATGCCAATGAAATTGTTATCAATAGGGGACTCGCAGAGGGAAATGAGCTTTATCTCTCTATACCCGAAGGGGCAGGAAAAAAAGATGTGGTGATGTTGGATAAGGAGGAAGATAATAACCTGACAATCAATCAATAATGATTGCACGTCATTTAGCTAACTTTAATGTCGCATTTAGTTCGGTGTTGTCCAACAAGCTGCGGTCCTTACTCACTGCCCTCGGGATCATTTTTGGAGTGGCCGCAGTTATAGCGATGCTTGCCATTGGGCGTGGTGCCCAAAAGGAAATTATGGATCAGATCAAGTTGGTAGGAGTGAATAATATTGTGATTACTCCGGTTATTGATCAGGTCGAAGAGGATTTGACAGAAGGAGAAGCGGAAAACGCTTCCGCTAATAATGAATCAAATTTTTCAAGAGGCCTCAATTTACTCGATTTGAATAGCGTTCGGACTATTATTCCGGGAATTGAGCGGATTAGCCCGGAAATATTGTTGGAAACCTCTGTAATAAAAAACGGACTGAAACGATCTACCAAACTGGTAGGGGTAGAAAATGATTATTTCAGCATTTTTAATTTTAACCTCACTGAGGGCAACTATTTTAATAGCAAGCAGATCGACAACGGAGAGCCTGTTTGCATCATAGGAAAAGGTATCCAGGCTAAGTTTTTCAGTAAAGAAGAACCGCTGGGGAAAAAAATAAAAGTGGGGAATCATTGGCTTGAAGTGGTAGGCGTATTGGAGCAACGCCAGGTGAGCTCAAAAACAAAAGACGTGGGTAACCTGGGTATTCGGGATTACAATATGGATGTTTATACGCCCCTGAAATGTGTGCTTATGCGTTATAAAAACAGAGAACTCGTCACTGACGCCATGATACAAAGGGCAAAGCGGTCGGGTGATGAAGAAGCGGAAAAGGCTGTCAATTACAATCAATTGGATAAAATTGTAGTTCAGGTGGAATCCACAGAGCGCATGCTTTCCATCAGGAATATCATAGCCCGCATGTTGGAAAGGCGTCATTTTGGCACCATTGATTTTGAAATCACTATACCGGAATTACTGTTGCAGCAACAACAGCGTACACGGAATATATTCAATTTTGTACTGGGGGCTATAGCGGGCATTTCTCTTTTGGTAGGAGGGATAGGCATAATGAATATCATGTTGGCATCGGTTATGGAGCGAATCAAAGAGATTGGCCTTCGTTTATCATTGGGTGCGCAAAAAGCGGATATAATCTCACAATTCTTATTTGAGGCCATCATGATCAGTATTTCCGGAGGCATCATGGGTATAATCATTGGAATGGCGATGGCCATGATCGTTTCTGATTTTGCCGATATCCCCACTGAAGTGACCTTTTTCTCCATCGCTTTAAGCTTTGGCGTGGCAGCCACTGTGGGATTGGTATTTGGCATCGCTCCAGCCCGTAGGGCCGCAGGTCAGGATCCCATAACCTCCTTGCGACATGAGTAGGAATTATATTATTGGGTGTAATATTATTTGATTGGTAAACTTTTAGGCACAAAGGTTGTCTAACTTTGTAGGTGAAAGTGCGTGGCACAAAAAAGAATAACCATGAAAAGAAATCTTATTATATCGTTGGTCGTAGTGGTGATCGTTTTAGTTGCTTTTTTAATTGTAAAGGGCAACAAAGGAGACGACACGAATGACATTGTAGTTCCCGTTGAGTCCGGGATGTTTAAAGTTCAAATTGAAACAACCGGTGAGCTGGAGGCAAAAAATTCAGTTCCCATAAAAGGGCCGAACTCCCTGAGGGAATTCAGAATTTATAATCTGACTATTCAGGATATTGTTGATGAAGGAACGGTTGTGAATAAAGGACAATGGATTGCCACGTTGGATAAATCTGACTTTCAGGGCAGATTACAAGACAAACAAATAGAGATGGATAAAGCCAACTCTCAGTATGTTCAGGTACAATTGGATACAACCCTGCAAATGAGGCAGGCACGGGATGAACTGATTAATTTAAATTATGCTGTCGAAGAACAGCAGATTATTCTGGAGCAGTCTCAGTTTGAACCACCGGCTACGATAAAACAAGCTGAAATAAATCTTGATAAAGCCAGACGGGCACTCTCTCAGGCAAGGGATAATAATAAAATCAAGAAGAGACAAGCTACCGAGCGAATGCGGGAAGTGGCTGCAGAACTCCGAAAGGTACAAAATGAGTATAATGCGATGCTGGCCGTTGAAGAATCATTTACTATAAAGGCTCCCGAACCGGGTATGGTGATTTACAAAAAAGGACACGATGGGCGGCCTATAAAAGCGGGATCCCAAATCAGTGTATGGGATCCAACGGTGGCTACTTTACCTGATTTGGCCGTGATGATATCAAAAACCTATGTGAATGAGGTCGATGTCAGGAGAATACAACCCGGACAACAAGTGGAAATAGGCCTGGATGCCTTTCCCGAGAAAAGGTTGACAGGACGTGTGACGCGTGTCGCCAATGTAGGCGAGCAAAGGCCTAATTCTGATGCGAAAGTTTTTCAGGTGACTATTGAAATCAATGAGTCGGATGATAACCTGCGTCCGGCCATGACCACAAGTAATAATATTATAGCCAAGGAATTGGACAGTGTGGTTTTCGTGCCACTCGAATGTTTGCACAGTAAGGATGACTCCATATCTTATGTTTATAAACGACAAGGTCTGGCAGTGATAAAACAGGAAGTACATATCGGGGAACAAAATTCTGATGATGCAGTGGTTCTTTTGGGACTGGAGCAGGGTGATCGGGTTTATTTGTCCATACCTCAGGGAAAAGAAGAAGCAGAAGTTGTCCTTTTACCTGAAATGGATGGAAAGCGACATCAGGAAGAGCCCAAGGCTGTGGTTGCCCCAAACGGTGGTGAACGAACAATCACATTACCCGATGGCCGAACTATGACCGTTCCTGCCGGATCAGGCGATGGAGCCCGAAGTGGAGGAAGAAGACAGCAGCAAAATGGAACAGAAACAACAAGACAAAGGGGGAATTAATGATATCAAAGCGCGTATTGGCCAATCTGTATATTGCCCTTGAGGCCGTTTTTGCAAATAAGCTGCGTACATTACTGACTGCTTTAGGGATAATTTTTGGAGTAGCTGCGGTTATTGCTATGCTGGCTATAGGTAATGGAGCTCAGCAGGAAATACTTGAGCAAATAAAACTCGTCGGTGTAAATAATATTATAGTAAAACCAGTCGTTGAACAAACGGAAGAAAAGATAGATGAAGGTGCTTCCGGGCCAAATGAAAAGAAAAAATATTCTCCGGGACTCACATTGCGTGATGTTGAAGGAATCAGACATCAAATACCCGGTTTGGCATCCCTCAGCCCTGAAATAATTTTGGAAACATATATCATAAAGAGTGGAATCAGGCGGTCAGCTAAGCTGGTGGGCGTAGAACCTGCCTATTTTAATCTTTCGAATTTCCAGCTGGAGGAAGGAGAAATGTTCAGTGATAATCACCTGTTAATTGGAGAACCGGTATGTATCATTGGAAGTGCAATTAGAAGCAAGTTCTTTTCAACAGAAAATCCCATTGGTAAATCCATCAAATGCGGAAACCATTGGTTGAAAATTATTGGAGTTTTGGAAGAGAGATTTATTTCAGAGAATAGTATTGCCAAGCTGGGGATCAGGGATTATAATATGGATGTATATACGCCGCTTCAAACTGTTCTTATCAGGTATGAGAACAGAGACCTCATTACCCAGTCCATGTTGGGCGGTGGCAGAAATCAGGGTAGAGGTGGCTTCATGTTCATGATTGGAGGTAATCAGGAAGAAGAGCAGGAGCAAGCCGTAGTAAATTACCACCAACTTGACAGACTGGTACTACAGGTGGAAAAAACAGAAATGTTGTCAACTACTGCTGAAATCGTTTCCAGAATGCTTGAAAGAAAACACTATAATGTGATTGATTTTGAAATCGAAATACCTGAGCTGCTTTTAAAGCAACAACAACGCACGAACGACATTTTCAACTATGTGTTGGGCGCCATTGCGGGGATATCCCTTTTAGTGGGAGGAATAGGAATTATGAATATCATGTTAGCTTCTGTGCTTGAGCGGATTAAAGAAATCGGGCTACGCATGTCTCTGGGCGCAAAGAAAAATGATATTGTAAATCAGTTTTTATTTGAATCAATAATGATCAGTGTTTCAGGGGGAATAATTGGTGTGATTTTAGGTGTTGGTTTTGCTTTTATTGTAAGTGAAATCGCCGATATCCCTACGGTGGTATCAGCCTCATCAATAATATTGTCCTTTGGTGTAGCTGCTACCGTAGGGCTGGCCTTCGGAATAGCGCCTGCAAGAAAAGCTGCAAGCCAGGATCCCATAACTTCTCTTAGATATGAATAAATTTAAAATAATACCTGTTGTTTTTCTGGTAGGGCTTTGCCTTTTCTTCCAAAGTGCTACTGGACAACGAAAACTAACGCTGGAAGATGTTGTAATTATTGCTATTGAGCAATCTCCTGCCGCTAAACGCGCTGAAACCCGAAAGGAGAACAGATATTGGATGTATAGGACATTTAAGTCCAACTATGTCCCTCAATTGCAGTTGAGTGGAACGTTGCCGGGGTTTACCCGGGCGTTTAGTCGGATACAGCAAAATAACGGTACTTTCGCATATCGTTTTCAAAATCAGAATACAGCTGAACTCGAGTTGTCCCTTCAACAAACCATAGCCGCAACGGGTGGCCGGGTTTTTATGAGTAGTTCCCTGGAGCGCTTTGATAATTTTTTAGATGGGGAACATTCCTATCGGGGTGATCCGGTATCTGTCGGTTTTTTTCAGCCATTGTTTGGCTTCAATGCTTTAAAGTGGGATCAGAAGATTGAACCTTTGCGCTATGAAGAGTCAAAAAGAGAATATGCTGAAGAGTTTGAGCAAATCAGTGAGCGGGCAAGTCAGTTGTTTTTTGATTTACTTACTGCCCAGATTAGCCTGGGCATCGCTGAAATAAATGTAGCCAGTAATGATACAATCTATAAAATAGCGCAGGGGCGATATGAATTGGGTATTATCCCTGAAAATGAATTGCTTCAATTGGAGCTGAGTCTGATGAATTCAAGGCAATCGGTAGCTCAGTCGCAATTAAACCTGGGAACAGCAACGCTTCGGTTAAAATCATACCTGGGATTTCAGGAGAATGAGACCATAGAATTGATTGAACCGGCGCAGATTCCTGAGTTTGATGTGCAGGAAAGTATTGCAATTGAGATGGCCCAGCAAAACCGCAGTGATGCTATACGGTTTGAGCGATTGAAGCTTGAGGCGGATATGGATGTGGCTGAAGCGATAGGGACAGGTGGACTCAATGCAAGCCTGTTTGGGAGGGCCGGACTTTCCAACAGTGGTTTATTGATTCCTGAGGTTTATGAGAAACCGGATAATCAAGTTATTGCTAATTTGGGCTTTACCATACCCATTTTGGACTGGGGGAGGCAGGAAGCAAGAAGACGTACAGCGGAGGCCAATCAGCAACTCGTGCAGTTTACTGTACAGCAGGATGTGATCAACTTTAAAGAAGAGGTGATCACTCAGGTCAGGAGGTTTAAAATGCTCCGTGACCAGGTGGCCATTGCCAGTAAAGCTGATGAGATATCCCAAAAAAGATACAGTATATCAAAAAACAGGTACTTGATTGGGAAAACTTCAATCACAGATTTGAGTCTTGCACTTACCGAAAAAGATCGGGCCAAGCAGGATTACCTCACTTCGTTAGGTAATTTCTGGCAAGCATATTACCAATTAAGGCAATTGACTCTTTATGATTTTTCGACGGGTCTAATCCTGTTTAACCCTGATTTAGAGTAATAAATGTTTTTTAACAAAAGCATTATTTCTATATTCAAAATCTCAATACGGATTTATTTATGCGGTTTTGTCTATATGGCTTATTTTTTATCACTTCAATTCAAGCAATAGCTCAGGATGATTTGACCTTCGGTGATACCGAAAAAACAGGACAAAAGCCTACCTATAAATCTAATCCCCGAAAATTTAAACAACGGCAAATAATATATATTGTACGGAACAATACAAAGGGATTGCTTTCCGGGAACAAATGTTTTGAAGATTATATGCTGTCCAGGGGATATTACTATTTGGTGCAAAACAAAAACCAATCGGGGAGTTATTCAGGAAGCAAACGATTCTTTCATAATTTGCGGGCGAAATCGATAATCACACTCAGGAATGGCCCTTTTTGGAAGCTGACACTCAAAAAGAAAAGGCGGGAGTGTCGCAGGTTGATACATGACTTTATGGGATAAAAAAAGACAACCTGTTAATGAGGTTGTCTTTTGGGGTGGAGCATATCGGAGTCGAACCGATGACCTCTACAATGCCATTGTAGCACTCTAGCCAGCTGAGCTAATGCCCCGTAGTGTTGCATTTTCCTAAATGCGAATGCAAAGATATTGAAAAAATATTACAGGACAATAAGGTTGACTTATAAAGCTGACAATAATGATGTATTTATCTTTGACAGCATGTAAAGGTGTTGATTAAGATGATTAAAGGCGGTAAAACCTGACATTTTTTGTAATAAAAATTAATAATGTGGGATTAATTCGTATATTTCCCGTGAAAAAAATTGTCATCGGTTAATTGAGAAATGGCTAAGTTAAAAAATATAATAAAACAGCTTTCTGAGAAAGATTACAAAACAATTGAAACGCAATTGTTGGAAAGCAATGCGGACAAATCTGCTTACCTGTTAAGTTCAATGCGTGAACGTCAGTTATCCGATAACAAAATAATGGAAGAGCTGGATGTGAACACAAACGCATACTACACTTTACGGAGCAGGCTGAATCAAAAAATTGAGGAGTACCTCCTTGAGCAGATAGAGAGCCCGCGAACAGACATACTGAAGAAGGTGGTGAATATTAATGAGGTGGTTTTTACAAAGAAAAAAGCCATTGCTATTGCCACACTAAAGAAACTGGAAAAGGAACTTCTTGATTATGATTTGTCCAATGAACTGACCACCGTTTATAAATACCTGAAAAAATTAAATATAAACAGCCCGGATTATTATAATTATTCACAATTGTATAATAGGCACGTGGCATATACCCTGGCTATAGACAAGGCTGAAGATCTGCTGGCTGAGTATTTTAAGAAATACGGTCTGTATATTATGACGGGTGATGAAAGTGTAAAAATGGGCCTTTCTTTATTTACACAGGAAATGTCAAATATCTCTGATTTATACGAATCACACCGGCTTTATGTTTATGAGAGTTGTATGGTTATTTTTCACCGGTTATTTGTTGAATCTTCCGATGAGATGGACGGAGGTGATGACGAACCAATAGAAGACAAAATAGACAGGGTGACGGAAATATTTGATCAATATCCCATGGATTCCATCTATTATCACCTGAATCTTGTTTTTGAATTTTTAAAACTGGAGTATTACAACCACTATAAGGTTTATAGAAAAGCAGAGAAGTACTTTGAAGAAGTAAATGATGCTGTGACAAACATTCTTACCAACTATAGTCAATTTACTTTTCCCGGCCAATTTCTTGATACAAAGATAAAGCGTCACCTGAGACTTGGGCTGGAAACGGAAATGTATGAGGAGGATAAATTAATGTTTGAGGACTATGAGCCCGACATGCAGGACACGCCTAAATATCTTTATTATGTAATGTATAGGGCACTCTCTTGTTATTATGCCGGAAACTATAATGAATCTGCCAGGTGGATTAATAATTTGCTCAATGAAGTAAGTCTGAAAAAATATCCACTGGTGCATCTTGAAATAAAGGTGATTCTTGCACTGCAGTATTGTTTGTTAAATGATTACGACCTGTTTAATCAGCTCATAAATAGTATTCAGCGACAAATAAGAATCCTTGGAAAAGAAAATTGTGAGCACATCTCCCTTTTCTCGAAAATGCTAAAGATTTCAATTAGTGAAGTTAAACAGGAAAAGGCAGAAAAAATAAAACCTTTAATAGATCGCTTTAATCAACTTGAAATTAAAATGTATGCACCTACCACACTGATTCGTATGGATGAGGAATTTATCAATAAACTGGGCTAAACGTCCAGTGTTTCAAGTGTATTCTGAGTAAGTGGTTTGTTGACGTATTTTTTAACACAGGTGTATTTTTTTGATTTGCTAACATCCTGCGGATTAATCGATGAGGTTAACATAACTATGCGACATTTTGACTGAGTGGACTGCTCCAACTTCAAAAATTCATCCAGAAACTGAAAGCCATCCATAAGGGGCATGTCAATGTCGAGAAAAATAACATCCGGAAGAACTTCATCAGCAACCCCTTTTACCTTTTCCAGATTTCGAAGAAATTCAATCGCACTTTTAGCACCGGTATGAGTATATATGTTTTCAGATATATTCACGGCTTCAATCATTTTCTGATTGATAAGGTTGTCAATCTCGTTATCATCGATCAACATTACTGAATTGTATTTTTTGGAACCCATTAATCCTTAATTTTTATCATTGTAAATGTAATATAATAGAAAGTTCTTTTCTATGTCATGTAATAAATTTAGCTGGATTGAACTGTATGAAAATATAAAGTTAGATTTCAAATTTAATCCCCTGGGCCAGCGGTATTTCATTTCCGTAGTTAATGGTATTGGTTTGTCTTCTCATATATGCTTTCCATGAATCAGATCCGGACTCCCGGCCACCACCTGTATCTTTCTCGCCTCCAAAGGCACCGCCAATTTCAGCTCCTGAAGTTCCAATATTCACATTTGCAATTCCACAATCGGAACCCTGATGGGATAAAAAGTGCTCCATTTCTATCATATTGGTT
This sequence comes from Cyclobacteriaceae bacterium, assembly GCA_029882675.1. Classification (GTDB taxonomy): domain Bacteria; phylum Bacteroidota; class Bacteroidia; order Cytophagales; family Cyclobacteriaceae; genus JAOUKJ01. The sequence continues at coordinate 13,205 of JAOUKJ010000008.1, read as the reverse complement.
GTCATAATGGCGGAGGATAAACCCTGGTCAACTCCATTCTGAAGTAGGATGGCTTCCTCCAGTGTTTTAAAGCGAATGAGATAAAGTATCGGGGCAAATGTTTCTTCCTGCACTATTTTGTAATGGTTTTCTACTTCAGCAATTGCTGGATATACATAGCACCCTGATTCATACCCTTTTCCTTCTATCAATCCTCCTTCCACAATAAAACGACCGCCTTCCTTTTTTATTTCCTCCAGGGCGTTAAGGTATTTTTTTACAGCATCCTGATCGATTAACGGACCTACATGGATTGATTCATCCATTGGATCACCAATGGCTAATTGGCTGTATGAATTGCTGAGCATGCCCGCTACTTTGTCAAAAATACGATCGTGAATGATTAAGCGCCGGGTTGTTGTACAACGCTGTCCACAGGTACCTACTGCACCAAACAAAGCTCCCCTTATAGTCATGTTGAGATTAGCATTTTCGGTAATAATTATCGCGTTATTGCCTCCAAGCTCAAGTAAGGTTTTTCCCAATCTTGCACCTACTTTTGAAGCTACCAGTTTTCCCATACGTACCGAACCTGTGGCGGAGATCAGTTGTACCCTTTTGTCTTCAGTCAGCCATTCTCCTACGCTGTAATCTCCTGTAATAAGGCATGAGAGGCCTTCAGGTAGTTTGTTTTTTTGAAAAACATCACTGACAATTTTTTGACAGGCGATGCTGCAAAACGGTACTTTCTCTGAGGGTTTCCATATACACACATCCCCACAAACCCAGGCTATCATACTATTCCAGGCCCAAACGGCTACGGGAAAATTAAATGCAGATATGATTCCCACAAGTCCGATTGGGTGATATTGTTCATACATCCGGTGCTCGGGACGCTCAGAATGCATCGTTAGGCCATGGAGTTGTCGGGATAATCCGGTTGCAAAATCACAGATGTCTATCATTTCCTGCACTTCCCCAAGTCCTTCCTGATAGGATTTGCCCATCTCCCAGGAAACAAGAGCACCTAATGATTCTTTATGTTTGCGGAGTTCCAGGCCAATTTGCCGGACTATTTCCCCACGTTGAGGAGCTGGTATTTTTTTCCACTTCTGGAAAGCCTTGCCAGCTTCATCAATGACTTTATTGTAATTGCTGTAGGATGTTTGAGTCACCCTGCCAATATCCTTCCCATCAACAGGGCTCCAAGAATTGATCCATTCAACATCAGGGAGCCATTCGCTTCCAGTGGAAGTTCCCACTGCCTCGCTCGTAATCCCCAGGTTTTTGAATATATTATTGATATTAAATGGTCTTGTAGACATAATTGTGTTTTTAACAAATATAGCTAATGACCTTGGACTAAAAAAAGTAGATTAAAGGGTTGTGTAAAAAAAAGACTCTGGTGTGAATAGATTTATTTATCAGGATCGAAAAGAATCGTTCTAATCAGAGTAAGTTGTTTTCGAATCACAAAAAAGGCGAATCCAGGTTATAAAGGGGAGTGTCTTCGCGAAACACTATTTCCCCCAGTCCAGTGCAAAGGCCTGAACATTGTCTTTAGCATCGATACCTTCGATAAGGACCCCCCCTTTTTTATTTTCCATGGCCAATTTAAATTCAGTAACATTGAATATGTTTACTTTATCGATCGTAGTAATGATGAAACCATCGGTAATTCCGGCTTTGTTCCAGATGCTTTTCTGTCCGTTTGAAATGATGACACCACCTTTGAGCTTATTTTTCTTCATTTGGTCTAATGTGAGGTTTTTAAAATGAGCGCCCTCGTAGTCAATTTCATTATCCCTGAAAGATAACTGGTTCTTTCCCTCACTGTTTCTGAGGGTTGCCTGCACGGAATAAGATTTTTTTTCCCGCACATAATGCACTTCAATTTGATCTCCAGGCCTGTTTCTTGCTACGTATTCTTGTAGTTCAGAGGTGTTTTTTACAGGGTATTTATTTATTGCCACAATAATATCACCTTTTTGCAAGCCTGCTTCTTCGGCAGCGCTACTTCTATTTACATTGCTGATTAATACACCGGATACGAGTTCGAGGTCATTTCGTTCAGCGATGTGGGCATTCATATCTTGTATATAAACGCCGAGCAAGCCTCTTTGAACACTTCCGTATTCTAATAAATCATCCATCACTTTTTTGACTAATGATACCGGGACTGCAAAAGAATATCCCTGATAGGAACCGGTGTGTGTGGCTATGGCTGTATTGATACCAATGAGTTCACCTTTTAAATTTACCAGAGCACCTCCGCTATTTCCGGGATTGACCGCGGCGTCTGTTTGAATAAAAGATTCAATCTGTAAATTTGACTGGGTTCGCAATACGCCAATATTTCTTGCCTTTGCACTTACTATCCCTGCTGTAACGGTTGAATTAAGGTTGAAGGGATTGCCGATGGCTAATACCCATTCACCAAGCATTACAATATCCGAATTCCCATAGGGTACAAACGTAAGCTTATCTTCCTCTATTTTAAGCAATGCAAGGTCTGTGGTTTCATCCGTGCCGATGACTTTTGCACTGTAGGTGCGATTATCATTGAGTGTTATCTCAATGATTCCGGCATCTCTAATGACATGATAATTTGTGGCGATATAGCCGTCATCACTAATAATGACTCCGGAACCGGACGACCGGGCCTCTTGATTGAAAAATCCTTCAAGGGGATTTATGCTGAACTCGCTACCAAACAGGGATTGAATATGTACTACGCCGGGTAAAGCAGATTGTGAAGAGCGAAGAAAGTCCATTCCTGTAGGAATGTTAACTTCGAGGGTGTTTTTAAATTCAGTTTTAATTACTTTTTGATGCTCACTGATTGAATTATAATTTTTATCATCCGATTGAAAAATACCCCCTGTTAATATAAAAACCACCAGGCCTCCCAGAATAGATGAGGAAAATAGGCCAAGGAAAAAACGCTTTTGAGATAACTCCATAATTTATTTAGTTCTTTTATGATTTATAACGGGCAATAAAGGAGGATTGTTTGACCATTTGTAAATCAGGTAAATGTTTTTATATGGGGTAAAAACTAATTTTATATACAAGCTTTAATCAAAAAGTGGTTTAATTCCCCGACCCTGAGGGTCGGAAAAAAACAAAAATACCCATTTGTTACTTCGGGGTACTGCCCCGGAGTAGTTTATTTGTTATTACGTTTTAAATCTTTCGGTTAAATATAATGATTTTAGCGGAGTTCTTGGAGGTATTTTTCCCCCATTGTTTGTCAGGGAAGAATTTGTATAGCAGCCTGATAAAAGAAAACAAGATTGGCCTGCTCTTTGTATTGAAGAATTATGATATTTGCATATTGATTACAGGACAACAAAAACTTAATTTCATGAAGATCAGGCTAATTTTTTATTATTCACTATTGTTGGTTTTTCTTAATTCAGGATGTGTCACACAGAAAAAGTATAATGAACTGCTTGCTGATAAGGTGAAATTAGAAGGTGAACTGGTTGAGCAACAGGATAGCCTGGATCTGGCTTTGCAAAGAGCGGAAGAACTTCAAATGCAAGTGGAAAGATTACTGGCCGATACTACATCGTTGGGTGCGGATCTAAAACAAACAAAGGAGGAGTTAAGCAATTTGAATGTCGAATATGAACAGCTTGAAACCTTTTACAACAACCTGCTGAATAACAGTGGCAAACTAAACAGAGACCTGGCCGAGCAGCAGGAAAGATTACTGGCATTAAAAGAGAGTCTGGAGAATACCCGACGGATTAACGAAGAATTAGAAAATAATCTCAGTGAACGTGAGAAAAAAGTGGAAGAACTCGAAAATATTCTTGCTAAAAAGGATGAAGCTGTGAACGCTTTGAAAAAGCGTATTTCAGATGCCCTGTTGAATTTTAAGGAAAGTGATCTGACCGTTGAAATGAGAAATGGAAAAGTCTATGTTTCCCTGGCTGAACAGTTATTATTTAAATCGGGAAGTGTGGTGGTGGATCCGAAAGGACAGGGCGCCCTGGGGCAACTCGCTCAGGCCGTAAAGGATCAAAAGGATATCAATATTATGGTGGAGGGCCATACGGACAATGTGCCTATTTCCAGAACCTCTCAATACATGAATGACAACTGGGACCTCAGTGTGATGAGGGCGACTTCTATTGTCAGAATATTAGTAAAAGGGGGTATTTCCCCAGCACAGGTTACTGCCGCGGGAAAAGGTGAATTTATACCAATATCCGATAACGATAGTGTAGAAGGGCGTCAGAAAAACCGGCGTACAGAAATTATTATCACCCCTAACCTGGATGAATTGTTTGAAATTTTAGGAAATAACTAAATCAAGAGTACTTCTTGCGTTTTGCGTGATTAATTTGGTGTATTTTAGCTGATGACAAACAAAATTAAGCTTGATATTTAATTGAAAATACTGGTTACAGGATGTTACAATCCGGAATATAACCGCACAATGGTGCTGCTAAAAGGCCTTAGGGCTTTAGGTGTTGAGCTTATTGAAATGCCAATTACAGGTCGTCTTCGTGATAGCAGACACGAAATAAAACAAGCCTCACTCAGCGTTGATTTTATTTTCATGCCTTCTTTTACGCATGCTGATGTGCGCGGCGTAAAGACACTGACAGCTAAACCTGTTATTTTTGATCCCCTGATTTCGAAGTATTTGACTAAGGTCTTTGACTATAAACAGGTGTCCCGGTTTTCGCCCCGGGCAATTAAGAATTTCTACAAAGATAAATTCCCTTTTCATAAGGCAGACTTCCTTCTGGCTGATACATATTCACATAAAGATTACTTTGTAAGGACATTTAATTTAGATGAAAAAAAAGTGGGGGTTGTGCCTGTTGGGGTCGATAGCGAAACATTCTTTCCTCTAAAAAAAAGAAATAACAATAACAATGACTTCGTTGTTGGTTTTTACGGAGGGTTTATACCATTGCAGGGCGTGAGTAATATTCTGTCAGCAGCTGAAATATTAAAAGGCGAAAATTTGATATTTGAATTGACCGGGAGTGGCTTTGAATTTGAGAAATCGGAGGTGATGATAAGAAAAAAAAGGCTTGACAATGTAAGGTTATTGGGCAGTGCGGCATATAATATGCTCCCGGACAGGATTAATTCCCATTCCGTATGCCTGGGTATTTTTGGTGAAACACCCAAAGCCCAATTGGTCATACCAAACAAGGTGTATCATTATGCCGCTTGTGAAAAGTGTATTATCACAAAAGACACGCCAGCCATCAGGGAAGTATTTACAGATAAAAAAGATGTTATTTTAACGTCTTCTGACCCTAAATCGATCGCTGAGGCCATTCTTTATGTTAAAAAAGAAGAAAAGATAAGGGATGAAATAGCTGCATCTGCGCACAAGCACATTACTGAAAACTACAATCATGTTGAGATTGGGAGAAAATTTATGGAGGCAGTGAGTGGTTTTTTTTAATTTTTCGCTTCATGTGCTTTCAATGTATTATTTTTATAAATTAAAAGGTGAAAAAAGGGCGTCACTTTGCTTATCATTTATTTACTTTGAATAGATCTATCTACAGAATGCATGATTAATTTTAAATTCATTAAAAATTTAGACATACAGAAAAAGCTTTTCCTTCCTGTTTTTGTCATTGGAGGGCTTTCTTTGTTGCTTATCAGTATTTCTTTACTCACTTCAATAAGAGAATTGTCGAAAGATAATGCCTTAAAGGATGCGGAATATGACAGTAAAAAGGTTTCAGAAGAAATATCTCAATATTTTGAAGAACGGATAAATACATTGAAAGTATCCGGCAAAGTGATGGGCAGGTATGCAGATGCGGGATATGTACAGGGAGACTTTGAAGATAAGCAAGGTGATATTGTCTACAATATTATTCAATCTTATCCTGAAGTACTCACTTGCTGGGTGGTGTGGGAGTCTTCCGTGCTCTTACCTTTTGGTTTTGGTGAGGACAGTCAGATATCCTTCCGATACAGTAACCATGGGGGAGGATATCTCTTTTCCAAAGACACAATAGCAGATAACCGGGACTATCTGGAGGGCTTATATTATGATACCCGTTTGGTAAATAGAGAAAAAGTATCTGATATATATTATACAAAAGTTTGGCAGGATCATGCCCCAACGTTTAAAATGACGATACCCATTACTATCGATGGCCGGTTTGGAGGGGTTTTAGCAGTGGAAATTTCACTACATCAATTATTTGATTTGCTTCCAAAGAAAGAATCCGGTCATAAAAGCTATTTATATAATAAAGATAATCAGATTATTATTTCAAATCAGGCTGACTGGGTGGATAGTGTGCTGGATGATGTGAATTTTGATGATGCTTTCATAGAAACGATTACCTTGAATCAGCCGGTAAGTGTGGGTATGACGCAGGCTTCCTGGCAATTAATGTCGGTCTATGATATCAGCCAATATTTTTCATTGTATAACAATAAATTATTAATCGTCTTTTGTACGGGAGCAATCGGTTTTCTCTTATTGAGTGTTGTGGTGTATTCATTAACACGAAAGATTAAGGATTCCGTAGAGCATACCACATTAATTTTAACTGATCTGGTCTCCGGAAAGACTTCCGTAAATGGATACGATGAAGAAAATTTCACGGGGGAGCTGGGCGAAATGATTTCATCTGTAGGAGAACTGGCGAAGGAAATTGATAAAAAAACAGCGTTTACAAAAAGCCTGGGATCCGGCCATCTGGATGCAGAGCTGGATTTGATATATGATGAAGACAAACTGAGCCAGGCACTATTGTCCTTGCAGGAGAGTCTGCGTAAAAATGAGATTGAAGCAAAACGCAGAAAATGGACCAACGAGGGACTGACATTATTTTCTGATATCTTAAGAGGTGACAATTTGGAAGTAAAGGCGCTAAGTACTGCAATTATTTCGAATCTGGTAAGTTATATGAAGGCCAATCAGGGAGCCATTTTCTTGTTAAACGATGAACAGGAGGACGACAAACACCTTGAACTCGTCAGTGCGTATGCCTATGAGCGGCGCAAGTATATGGAAAAACGGATTGGTCTGGGTGAGGGCTTGGCAGGCCAATGTGCCGTTGAAAAAGAAACGATACATATGACAGAGGTTCCGGAAGATCACATTAACATCACATCAGGCCTGGGTAAGGCCGTTCCCCGGTCTTTACTCATTGTTCCTTTAAAGAAGGAAGAAGAGATTGTTGGTGTAATCGAGCTGGGTAGTTTCAATCCATTCACTGATTATGAAATTGAACTGGTTGAAAAACTAGGTGAAAATATAGCCCTTACTATTTCAAGTACACGGATAAATACCACCACCCGCCAACTTCTTGAGCAGTCACAGATACAACAGGAGGAACTGAGTTCAGCACAGGAGGAAATGAGGCAGAATATGGAGGAATTGCAGGCTACGCAGGAAGAGCTGGGCAGGCGAGCAAAAGAGACCGAAAAATTACTTGAAGATACCAAGAAACAAAATAAGCTCAACGCACTACAGATAGAGATTAGTAATAAATTAAGTATGGCGTTGCGGGTAGATCAGGTTTACTCGGTATTTGTGGAGGAGATCGGGCAAAACCTGGAATTCGATTTTTGTAATATTTTTGGAGTTGAATTTGTACGGGGAAAAAGAGCTTTACGTTCGTTGGCAACTTTTTATGTGAGCGATGAGGGTATGCAACAGCCCATGATTGAAGCGAGTAAGGAACTGGTCTTTAAAGCCGATGAGGGAGTGATTGGATTGGCATATACGGGTGCAGAGCCTTACTTTGTGGCTGATGTTATTGAGCATGAAGGATATACACGAAATGAAGCTGCAAAAAAATGCGGATTACGCGCTGCATATTTTTTCCCTATTTTTTCCGGAAAGAATGTGACTGCTGTGACAGAAATATATATGCGCGATCAGCAGGAAATAGATGACTTGCTGATCAAATTCCTTAAACAGATGGGTGGTCAACTGGGGGAAGTGCTCGCCCGGGTGAAGCTCACTGAAGTAAGTGCTCAGGAAAAGGAAGATCAGGCACGTTGGCAATACAATATCACTAATATCCTGGATGGAGTGCCTTATGGTATTGCTGTAATAAACGAAGAGGGAGGACTGGAGGAGGCCAATAAACCTATGTTGAAATATTCGGGTTATCGCAATGTTGAATTAAAGCGCTCTAGTTTCTTTGATCTTTTTACTGATGATATTTCTGCGATGAGCGGCGACTCAAATGTCAAGACGCAGCTGAAAACAAAAGCTGAAGAATTGATCGACGTGGAAATAAGAATGGTGAAGATTAAAAAGGATATCGGTGAAAGACGCATGTTTTTAATTGAAAATTTAGCGGTTCCTACAGAAGAATAAGCAATTGACCAGAAGCTACTTTCTAACGGGCAGCTGGTTAATAATATAGGTATTTAGCCGTTCAAACAGGGCGTTTTTATCATTCCAATATTCGCGGCTGGAGATACTGTAAAATGGCCATTTTTTCTTTGTTAGCACAAACGGAGTATAGACATGAGCGTCCTTTACAGAGGCAGCACTGTAATAGAGATCATCGTCAGTTCTTATGAGGCCCAGGTAGTCTTGATCTTCTTTGATTGTGAGGTCTGCAAAGGGCAGTTCCTCGATGATTTCAAAACCTTTTTGTTGTTGAGCCCATTGGATGATTTTTGCTTTGAGAAACCAATGGGCAGATTTGGCTACACTTTGGTTTGGGGTAGGAGTATAGCGTCCTTCAGAAACATCAAGGGCATATTCCAGGTATTCCCTAAGCAGTTTGGGGCCGGAATTTTTACTGTCAGCTACTTTTAGTTGGGGGGGAGAAATACTACTTACAATGATGATTTTCTCACGTGCTCTGGTAACGGCAACATTAAGCCTGTTTTCTCCAAATTCAGCATTGAGACTCCCAAACTGCATGACCATCCGGCCCGAAGGATCAGGGCCGTAACCAATAGAAAAAATAATGATATCTCTTTCGTCTCCCTGCACATTTTCAATGTTTTTCACGAAAAGACTAGCAGGAAAAGTGATTTTAGAACGGATGGCTTTTTCATCGATCAGATCCATAATATGTTCCTGTTGCCGAGCATTGAATGTTAGGATGCCTATTGATTTGTCAGGCTGTTCAGTTAATAGCTGGGTAGTGATACTGACAACCTTTTCAGCTTCAATATGGTTGTGATTTTTTTCCCATATCCCGTCAACTTTTATATAATTGATCGCTGGTGTTTTGCTATTGGCCATTTTTCGATCGGGGAGAAGGTGCAGGTTGCCATGGTAAAATTTTTGATTGGAAAAATCAATAAGATCCAGGGTTTTTGATCTGTAATGTCCGCGGAGTTGTACTTCCATGAGATATCGACGGGCAAGATCGAGGACTGAGCTGATCTCCAATGCAGGATCTTCATCAATATCCTCTTCATACCTGATCTGATAGAGATCATTTGGACGCAATTGTTTGTCATCTCCTGCCACTACAATTTGTCTGCCACGATACATCGCCGGTATGCCCTGCTCAACAAAGCACTGGGATGCCTCATCAAAGATTACAATGTCAAAAATGGGCTCCATGGGGAAGATAGCGGATACTGATTCCGGTGATCCCAGCCAGCATGGAACGAGATTGAAAAGTTCATGATTAAACTGGTCAATGAGTTTTCTTAACGGCCAGACTCTTCTTTTTTTATTTACCTGATGGTCGAGGTCTCGGTATGTAACCCTGTTTTTGAGCCTGTTGTATTCAATACTTTCGTAGGTTTGCTCTCTGGTTTTTAAAAGTAATATCTCGTTGCTAATATCCAGTTTTTCCTTTACCAGGTTTTGTAATTCAGCTTCTTTTTTTCTGAATTTCATCGAAGACACCGACCGTAATACAGGAAATTTAGCTTCTATATGGTCAATCCATGCTATCTTTAAGCTATTTTCGAAAAAGTTAAGTATTTCTTCGACCTGATCGGAAGGAGCCTCGCCAATTGTCAGGTCGAGAACCTCTTTTTCATAGGAGGTTAGTTTGTCCTGTATTTCATCAAAATCACATAATGCTTCGAAATCCCTTTTTAGTATTTTAAGAAAGTTGTTTGCATTGGAGGGGTTGTTGAGTATGTTCGTTATTTGATTTCTTGAGAAATACAACTCCCAGATTGACCGTCTTTCAGGAATGTCATTGACTACGGAAAAAAACTTGTTGAGTATGTCGCTCAGTTCATCCAGATGTAAGAAAGCCAGGTTGATATGGTCTTTTATTGGCCTGAGTGAGTTGAAAATGGCTTTGGCTTTAATGGCTATCTTTTGCGTGTGAAACCAATTCTGAAAGTTGAGCTTTTCATAGGAAGAGGGAATATCGCTTATCCATTTTTTTTCTTTTAGTTTACTTAAATTATGCTCGATGTTCAATCGGTTATCAATTCGTTCAACCAATGATCTGAATCCTTCTTTATTGACTTTCAGTCCATTGGCTACCAAAACCCTTTTTATATAATACTTATCTTCTGATAATAGCTTCCATCTCACCAATTTTAACAGGCCTTTTCTTGCCTCAATCGATCGTTGTAAAACTTCCTGAAATTTACCTAATTGATCAGCGGGCAGGCTTATTTCCGGACCTTCCCCTTTGTAACATTCCATAATGACCCGTTCAGTGTTGCTGAGCCATAGTGGATTGGTTTCCTGATCAGAATATTCAGCCATAAAATGAAAACAGGCATATGTTTTTTCATCTTTCAGAATATTAAGCATTTCCACGACTTTGTGTCTCAGAGCCAGTAAGTTCTCGCAGTCTTCCAAAGAAAAGGTGCGGTTAAAAATTTGGTTAAGCTTGGTTTGTATGCTCTCATGAAAAACAGGTATTTCATGCAGGATATCTTCCATTTTCTTTTGTTCTGAAATGCCGTAGCCTTTAAAGGGCTTACGCTCCAGCAGTGGATAATCAGAACGTTTAAACTGTTTGGCGTATTCTACATAATCCTGTATGGTATTAAGGAAATCAGGCAGATGTTCGAAAGAAAAGTTTCTGTAATATTGCCTGAGGTTTACGATTGGTAGTGAGATATCACTGGTCAGGTACAGTTCTTTGGCTGAAATACCACACTCAGTCTCATCAAAAAGAGCTGATTTATATTCTTCAAGTTCTTCGACAATCCGATCTATTTGCCGGCTTACTTGCAGGAATCTTCTTTCCAGTGGTATCTGATCCAGATTATTATTCTGATGTTGGTATTCAGGGATCACCCGTATTTGGCGGGCAATTTTCTCGAAAATTTCCTTTCTGTCGTTCCGGTAATCATGTACCAACCCAATAAAATCAGCAAGGAATTTTTCCTTGAGCCGATCATATACCACATCCAATGCAGCCCGCTTCTGACAAACAACCAACACTTTTTTACCTCTGGCCATAAAATCAGATACCAAATTACAAATCAGTTGTGATTTGCCGGTACCCGGAGGTCCCTGGACGACAAGCGAGTAGCCTTTCTTTACAGCTTTTATAGCATTTTCCTGAAAGGCATCAATTTTGAAAGGAGTAAAAGTTTTTTCTTCGCTTACTTGTCCCAGAAAAAAGTATGGAGAGTTTCCACTGCGTTCTTCTATGTTGGAACGCTCTTTGAAAAACTCGTCAAGATCCCGGAAACGATTTGATCCAAGCAGCACATCATAATCCGGGGAGAGATGTGAACCGGTTTGTGGAAAGATACCCAAAACGGCTTCGGGAAAGAGCTTTAATTCGCCATACTTATGGTTTTCCTCGAAATCTTTTTTCCCAAATTCCTGAAAAGGAGTCAGTTCGTCCTGAAAATTATCCCGATTGAAATTGAATTCCACCCCGCTGTCGCGAAACAATTGGTATAAACTTGTGCGGAAAACAGTGATGTCATTATCAAAATCATCGAGGTTGGTTTCAAGCAGCTCGTCAGGAATTTTCACCTGATTATAATGACCATAGGCTAAAAGAAAAGACCTGTTGAGGGTAGCACCGGTATCTGTGCGAGGAATGATTTCCCATTTGTTCTTGTTCAATTTCAATTCTACCGGAAAATAAGCAAGCGCACAACGAACAGGTGTGCCGTCTGCCAGTTTTCCCCGTAGAAAAGGCCATCCTATATGCAAGTCTCGTGAACCTTGTTCTTCAAAAATAAAATTGTCAGCACGTTGTATCTTGCGCAAGATCCGGCTAATCAGATTAACATCCTGATCACGACTGTCCATTTCAGGACAAATAATGACCTTTTTTCCGAGGATAAGTGATTCTATGATTGAAAATGAGGGTTTGCCATTGAGAAAGCTGAACTTATGAATGTCAGCATAATGACTGGAATTCAGCTTTAATAACAGCACAGATCTGTTTTTGCCTGTTAAATTGGTCAGGCGTTTACTATATGACTTGAGTAACTGATTCATAAATACGAAAATCAGTGTAAAGTAATATAATTTTCAAGCTTCTGAAACATTTCTTCTGTGACAATGGGAATGTTTTTTATTTCGCTAATATCCCTGAACCCGTCATGCTGTTTTCTGTAGGCTACAATCAGTTCAGCCAACTTGAATGAGATATAAGGATGTTTGGAAAGTAGCTTTTTGTCAGCCTGATTGATGTTTATTTTTTGAGGATTAAATGATGCTGTGATAAAGCCCGCCACCATAATATTTTCCGCAACGGCTGAATCAAGGTGATACACTTCGTACAGTTGGGATTCATACAAAAAACCCCCCAGGCTGTTTCTGAAATTAATGATACGTGAAGATAGTACCTTGCCTACTCCTTTTATCTTTTTGAAATCGGTGGTGTCAGCTAAATTGAGATCGAAAGAATGGGTGATATATTCTTCATGATCAGATTTGCTGGATGTTTGAGAAAGGCTATCAAGTGTTTGAATTTTCGTTTTGGATGTTACGGCATCATCAAAGTCTAAATAGGGCGAAATAGCCAGTAATTGTTTCTCAGTCATGCCGTAGATTTTACGTAGGTCTTCTGGTTTATTAAACCGCCCACCCTTGGCTAAATATTTCACCCAATTATTAGCCGTATTTCTTGAAAGGCCATGATCCTCTAACTTTTGTGCGGAGATATTATTTGGATCAAGTGACTTGTAAATTTTAGTATTTGGTGTTTCCGCTATTTTTGAAGCGCTATTTTTGTTTTCTGCGGTGGGTAGATCTTTTTTTCTTATACTTTTCGCCAGGCTGTCCAGTTTAGAAATGTCGGAGGGATTGTTATTGTGTTCAAAAAAAAGATAGTCTTTTGTCAGGCTGTAAC
>JAOUKJ010000276.1 GCA_029882675.1 Cyclobacteriaceae bacterium | reverse complement strand
TACTCCTTTCTTTAAAGAAAAACACCATATATCTCAAGCAATGTAACCAACCTGAAAATTAAGCTCCCATGAAAATAATGACTATCCGGCAACTGTCAATCATCCTGTTTTACAGTCTGTTCCTAAGCACTGTTTCTAACGGACAATCCCAACAAGTAAAGCAGGTGGAAACCCGCTTGATGAAAACGGCCAATGCAAACATTGAAAAATACCGTAAAGGTGATGCGGGCATCACCTTTACGGACAGCAAAGGCAATCCCCTAAAGAACATACAGGTTCAGATACAACAGCAAAGTCACGATTTTCTGCTGGGATGTATTCTATTCGACCTGACACGCGGGGCGGATATTTATCGGGAAGAACTGTTTAAACAACGTTTTAAGGCGCTCTTTAATTTTGCCGTATTCCCCTTCTACTGGCCGGGCTATGAGCGCACTCCCGGTATGACGTCATGGTCGAATATGCTGCCCGTCATTGACTGGTGTAAGGCCAACGGCATCACCACCAAGGGGCACCCACTGGTGTGGTCGTGTGTCTCAGGCGTGCCCGCATGGCTTGAGGGTTACACGGTAGCGGAAACCGAAGGCCTTCTCAAAAGCCGGGTGTTGAATATTAGTCAGGGGTATGCTGGGAAAATAGATATCTGGGATGTCGTCAATGAACCTGTAAATGTTAAAACCTGGAAAAACAAACTGGATCACCCGGAAGATGATAACGACTGGGGCATAGTGGAGCCTATACCTGAAATTGCCGAATATGTAGGCAATGCATTGCACTGGGCCAATACCGGAAATCCGGAATCCACACTGATCATCAACGAATATCAGACCATTGTAAACAAAACCGTCCGCACGCGTTTTGACGAACTCATTACCACATTAAAACAACAAAATGCACCTCTCTCAGGCATTGGCATACAGGCCCATGAGCCCCGCCAGGAGTGGTTTGCCCCACAGGACGTCTGGGATACTTTTGAGTTACTAAGCCGTCACGGACTGCCCCTGCATATCACTGAGCTGCACCCCCAGTCGGCTGGAAAAGCTATTACCGGAGGCTGGCGTGAAGGTGAATGGACGGCAGCCACTCAGGCGGAGTTTACTGACCAGTTTATCAGGCTGTGTTTCGGACACCCTGCTGTCGCCTCTGTAAATTTCTGGGGTTTCTCTGATCGGAATATTTGGTTACCCGGGGGAGGACTGGTCGATGAAGAATATCAGCCCAAGCCAGTTTATAATCAATTGCTCAGTTTGTTTAATGAAGAGTGGCGCACCAATCTTTTATTGAAAACCGACACAAAAGGATCTGTTTCTTTCCGGGGATTTTATGGAAATTATGAGGTACGCATTACACTTCCCGATGGCCGTATTAAGACTTATCCGGTACATTTACGTGCGGATGAAGGTAATGAGTGGGCTTTTGAATTTTAGTGTGGAATTTTCAGTGAGCCCTTGAATTATGAAACATACTTATATCAATGTCGATGAGTTAACAGCAATTACAACGCTCCATGGGCCTGAAATCCTTGAAGGATTAGCCCAAAATAAAGCTCAACGAAATGACATGGATAGGTATATGGAAAAAGCACATCAGGAAACAGAAATCTGAAAGCGCAAAAAATAACCTGGTAGCTCCATTCCATAAATACCTCAATTCTACCTATCATTGCATCAATGAACTACTCCTGGGCAGAGCCCCGAAGTATCATATGAAGACTTTTGTTTTTTCCGATCCTGCGGTTCGGGGAATAAAACCACTTTTTGATTAAACCAGTAACCTTAATTCCATGACGAAAAGAATTCTTCTCTTTTGCACATTATTGATGTGCACTTTGATAACGCAAGCCCAGCTGTCCATACCAGACCTGGCACCGGCTCCATCAGTCAATCCGATCATTATTCACGACCATTATACCTTAAGCTATTCCGAAAAACATGAACAGGCCGAATGGGTGTATTATTACCTGACACCGGAAAGAATTAAGGGATCTGTAAAAAGGACAGATCATTTCAGGGAAGATCCTGGTGTATTAACCGGATCAGCGCAACTATCAGACTATAAAGGCAGTGGCTATGACCGTGGACACCTCTGTCCGGCCGCTGACAATAAGCAGTCAATCAGTGCGATGGATCAATCTTTCTATATGAGTAATATGAGCCCACAGGCTCCTTCATTCAACAGGGGCCTCTGGAAAAAACTGGAAGAGCAATTCCGCAGCTGGGTATTGGAAAAAGGCGGGTTGTATGTGATCACAGCCGGGGTGCTATCTGATCAACTCGCAACCATCGGCAAAAATCAGGTCTCCGTACCTCAATATTATTATAAAATGGCCTACAATCCGCATGCACAACAAATGGTGGCCTTTCTGATGGCCAACTCCAAGTTGGCCGGCCCAATAACGGACTATGTTGTCACAGTAGACAGTGTTGAGGCGGTCACTGGGCTGGACTTTTTCCCGGGCCTTTCAGATGGGCTGGAAGACAAACTGGAAAGTGATTTTGATCTGGCAGCGTGGGAGTTGTTTAATGCAAAACAGTAAATCCACCCTATGGTTTTTCACGCAAAGACGCAAGAGAAGGAGAGACATTTAATGACTTTTTTCTCTAAGTCCTTCCCCAACGCTCACCCAGTCTAACTACTTGTTACTAACTTACTTGTTACTATTAGGAAATCTTTCGCATCCTGATATTCAGCGGAGTAACCTCCAGGTATTCATCTTCCTTGATGTACTCCATAGCCTCTTCGAGTGAAAACTTCACCTTTGGAGCTATTTTGGCACTGTCGTCACTTCCGGAAGCGCGCATATTGGTCATTTTTTTCCCTTTGATCAGGTTTACATCCAGGTCATTATTTCTGGTGTGTTCGCCAACTACCTGCCCCTTATATATCTGATCAGCAGGGCCCACAAAAAAGCGACCGCGATCCTGCAATCGGTCGATGGCAAAGGCCAGGGCCATACCTGTTTCCATTGAAACCAGGGATCCGGCAAATCTGCCCACAATATCTCCTTTCATTGGCTCATACCGCACAAAGCGATGCGACATGACCGCTTCACCGGAGGTGGCAGTCAAAATTTGGTTTCTCAGCCCTATTAATCCCCGGGATGGAATATCAAATTCGAGGTGCTGAAGATCTCCTTTAGGTTCCATAACGGTCATGGAACCTTTTCGCTGAGTCACCAATTCAATGGCTTTACCAGCTACTGTATCAGGCACATCAATCACGAGATGTTCGATGGGTTCATTCTGTACACCATCAATTTCTCTGATTAATACCTTGGGTTTGCCTACCTGAAGTTCGTAACCTTCACGGCGCATGGTTTCAATCAGTACTGAAAGGTGTAGTATCCCCCGACCAAATACATTGAATTTGTCTTCTGATCCGGTTTCTTCCACACGCAAAGCCAGGTTTTTTTCTGTTTCTTTAAAAAGTCTGTCTCTCAGGTGGCGGCTTGTTACAAATTTCCCCTCTTTACCAAAGAAAGGTGAGTTATTGATCGTAAACAGCATACTCATCGTAGGCTCATCAATAGCTATTCGTTTTAATTCCTCGGGATTTTCAAGGTCGGCCAGGGTATCTCCAATATCAAAACTGTCAATACCAACTACGGCACAAAGATCCCCTGCCCTTACCTGTTTCACTTTCTCTCTGCCCAGGCCTGAAAAAACATAGAGTTCTTTTACTCTTACTTTTTGGGTTTTGCCGTCCTTCTTAAAAATAGTATAGTCCTTACCTTCTTCCAGGTTGCCCCGAAATACTCTGCCTATCGCTATTCTACCTACAAATTTAGAATAATCAAGTGAGGCCACCTGCATCTGCGTGGTTCCTTCAACATATGGTGATGCGGGAATATTTTCCACAACTGCATCGAGTAAAGGAATAATATTATCCGTAGGTTTTTTCCAGTCCGAACTCATCCACCCTTGTTTGGATGAACCATAAATGGTCACAAAATCAAGCTGATCTTCTGTGGCATCCAGATTGAACATCAGGTCGAATATCTTTTCCTGCACCTCATCGGGCTTGCAGTTTTCCTTATCTACCTTATTGACTACTACAATGGGCTTTAGTCCCAGTTCAATGGCTTTATTCAAAACAAAACGGGTCTGAGGCATGGGGCCCTCAAAGGCATCGACCAATAACAAAACGCCATCAGCCATTTTCAACACCCTTTCCACCTCTCCTCCAAAATCAGCGTGACCAGGGGTATCAATGATGTTGATCTTGACATCTTTATAGATTACAGAAACGTTTTTAGACAGAATAGTAATGCCCCTTTCACGTTCCAAATCGTTGTTATCCAGTATCAGATCTCCGGTTTCTTTCCGTTCATCAAACAACTTACTTGCGTGGATGATCTTATCCACCAACGTGGTTTTCCCGTGGTCTACGTGGGCAATAATGGCTATATTACGTATTGATTGCATGCTACTCCGTTTTTGAAGCCGCAAAAGTACGGTAAACCATGGCAATAACCAATAGATGTATGGGTATTTAATATTGACTTGCTACCCGGGTCTATCTTCGAGGCTGCAAAATTTATCCTTATTCCAGGGCATTTTTCGCAGGAACAGCGCCACCCCACAACGTCCGAAGAAAACGACTAAAACAGTACCTATCAGCAGCAGAACATAGAAATAAAGACGACCGACTTCCCATAATCCCACGAGGGTAAGGGCACAGTACATGATACGCACCTGGCTTTCAAAAGCCACCAGGCTTTTTTCTCGTATACCCACATAAACAATCTGAAATCCGCTGATGGCGATGACTAAATAATAACCTTCGGAAAAACCTGCCACCGCCAAAATGATAAACAGCAGTGTTATTGCCCATATCCACCAGTCGAAACTGTCCAATTGCATTTTAAATTTCATAATACCTCCATTTTCCGGTTAAAAAATGCATTTGAATTAACAGCCACGAGGCCGTTTGGCTTGTCGCTAACATGGTTTAATATACGGAAAAAAATGCGGACTAGCAAGATTAATCCCGATACCGGATTTAAAAAAAAGCGCTGGAAAGGTCATGATAAAATACAGCGTGTGGGTGAGATGGCAGGCTACTCCCTTTGTGATTTTCATTCAATGCCTTTCGGCGGCCGTTCCCTCGCAATCCGGTTTTTATATTCCCCCAGAAATGGCCAAAGCTTTTGGGTATTCAGGTCCACTTCAACGATGGCGACCGGGGCTTCCACAGTCCCTTCGGCCATAAGTTCACCTTCCAGGTCAAAAACCCCGGTTTTCATATCATAGGTCGAGGACACCAGATAAACCTGGTTTTCAATGGCCCGTGCTTTTGCCAGGTTGATGTTGCCACCCCAGATGGGCATGAATATCACTTCTGCACCTTGTGAGGCCAGTGCACTGGCAGGTTCCGGGAAGGTGACATCCCAGCAGATCATCATCCCCACACGACCGAAGTCGAGATCGAAAACGGGAAAGCTGTTGCCCGGAGTCACCCCGCCTTCTATTTCCTCCCGGGGAAGTGACACTTTTCTGTATTTACCCACCAGTTCACCATCACGCCCCAGCAAAACGGCCGTATTATAAACCACCGGACCGTCCCGTTCCAGAATACCGGCCACTATGTACATTTGGTGTTCTTTAGCAATTTGTCCCAGAAATTGGGTGGTAGGGCCGGGCACAGGCTCACTTACTTCCACGTATGTCTTTCCGTTGCCAACCAGGGTAATGCCCTCAGGCAGGCAAACAATGTCGGCTTTTTGATTGCCGGCCTCATGGAGATAACGCGCATATTGATTCAGGTTTTCTTCCGGTGATTTTGTATTTCGTGGCCGGTGGTGAATGGCTGCCAGACGTACCATTCGCGGAGCAGGCGGGGTGACTTCCATTAGATCAACTCCGCCAAACCAGACCTGGCCATCTGCATCCCAGCGATAGACCAGTTCCACCCGGGCC
>JAOUKJ010000275.1 GCA_029882675.1 Cyclobacteriaceae bacterium | reverse complement strand
ACCACAGGAGTATAAACGAAGACTAAGCTTTCCCTGGCCAGACAACCTCTCCCATTTTACCGTTAATATTGAGCACAAAACGGGTAGGATTAGGAATCATTACCAGGCGTACATTGCCTGGGTAATCATCAGCTTCTACAAAAACCCCATCCTTTGGGGAGACCTGATATTGGTTATCTTCAGTGACAATATATTTATTTGCCATGTAAGCAATGGGAAGCAACACATCACTGTCCGGGCAATATTCATCGTGAACGGATTCTAATACTCCCTCCAGAAACTCACCATAATTCTCTAAAAAGGCATCTTCAAGATCATGTAGCTTTTCTTCTACATCGTCATACTTTTCGTCATTATAATCCAGGTCTGCCAGGGTGTTTTTCATCTTTGCCAGGGCCTGAAAGTCTTTATCCAGTTTTTTTACATCTGTCATTTTAATCCGTATTGATTATTAAACCCAAAATTGACCAGTTAATTTATAAGTTCCAAGACCAACTCAATTTAATTAGAGACCAAATTACCTTGCCCGCCTATCCCAAAGGCACCATAATACTAAATTTACTTCCTTCCTCCGGGGTACTTTCTACCATAATACTTCCCTCATGCCGCTCAATGATTTCCTGGCAAATATGCATCCCCAGGCCATTTCCTTTTTCTTCTTCCTTGGTCGTAAAAAAGGGTTCAAAGATTTTTTTTCGCACAGTACCGGTCATCCCCACTCCATTGTCTGCTATGGTTATGATTATACTATTAATCGCCAATTCAGTGGTAATGGTAATCTTTCCCACAAACTCCTTCTGCTCCTGCCGGTTTCTTTTATCTGTGATAGCATCCACTGCATTCGATAAAATGTTCATAAAAACCTGATTCAGTTGCCCCGGAAAACATTTTATCACCGCAGGAGATGCCCCGTAAAACTTTTCAATTTCAATTAACTGATACTTAAACTTTGGCTTCAACAACATAAGGGTGGAATCAATTCCCTTGTGGATATCAGTCATTTCCATTTTATCACTATCTGCCCTTGAAAAAGCCCTCAGACTATTAATAATGTTGGTGGTCATCGCGGTGCCCTTTTTCATATCATCCAACATCCTGTTCATGTCTTGCCTTATTTTCGATAAATTCATCGATCTAACCTCCCGGATCATTTCTTTAATTTCCGCTACATCGGCTTTTTGCTCATCCAATGCTTCCAGTTTTTCAAAAGCTGGCATGATATTTTTGATATGAATCCCCAGTATTTCAACAGCTCCTTTAATATAGTTGAGTGGATTATTAATTTCATGCCCTATGGCAGCAGACAACATCCCCAAGGAGGCCAACCTTTCGGAATGAACCAATTGGGCCTGTGTACTTCGGAGCTTTTTTAATGTTTGCTTTAGTTCGCGGTTTTTTTCATTCAATTCCGCTGTCCTTTCATTTACCTTTACCGCCAGGCTGGAATTGGCCTCTTCGAGCTGTTTATTGGCTAATTGAACCTGAAGTAGTAAATTTTTATTTTCTTTCTTTAACTGAAATATTTGCAGCGCATTATCCATGACCTTTTTCAGGCCTTTCTTATTCCACGGTTTTATAATGTATTGATAAACATTTCCTTTATTTACCGCATCCAGCACGGTCTGTGCATCCATCTGGCCTGTTAGCACTATTCTTCCCGCATCCGGATATTTATCAACAATTTCCTCCAGAAACTCTATACCTGTCATTTCAGGCATTTTTTGGTCTGTAATAATGAGGTCAATCGGGGTGTTTTCAAGGATCTTCAACCCTTCAATGGCAGAAAGGGCCAGGAACAGGTTGTAGTCTTTCCAGAAATTCACTTCAAAAACTTCCAGATTATCTTGTTCATCATCAACATACAGGACATTATATTTTGTGTTTTCCATTTAAAGCGCAGAACCTTTTATCTCAATTCCATAGATGAAAGAAATTATTTTTATTAAAAATACGCAATAACACTAACAATATTAGGGGTTTTACCTGTTAAGCTTGCATATGTAAGTCTTTCGCTGGTATTAAGTAAAACACCTCAATTCTGAATTTGTTATCAGGGATGTGCCGAAACCCATTCAGCCCCATCTTCAAAGATCTCCTTTTTCCAGATGGGTACCGTTTCCTTAAGTGTATCAATAATAAACCTACAGGCCTCAAAAGAAGCTACTCGGTGAGGTGTTGACACCGCAATCACTACGGCAATGTCGGGAGGGAGTAATGTACCTACCCGATGTACAATTGCACATTTTTCAATGGGCCACTTTTCACGGGCCCTGATCAGTATTTTCTCCATTTCAGACAGGGCCATCTTCTCGTAAGCTTCAAATTCGAGCCTTACCACCTTCTTGCCCCTAGTCTCGTTGCGCACTGTACCCACAAAGACATCTATACCTCCGGCTGTTGGAGTGGTTACGGCTTGTGTAACTTCGGCTACATCTAATGGAGTTTCTCTTATTTCTATCATGGTTTATGGGGTGTATGGGTTTAACGCAGTTAACAGTGATCAGTTTCCTAAAGTCATACTATTTTAAATCCGCAGGCGGCTTTCCAGGCATTTAATAATGTTATAAATATAACCGAATACGCTGTCTTTAATCTAAAGAATACTCACTTATTCAAGTGCACAAAAAAAATATGTTTTAAGATATTTTCCCGCCCCCTGGGCGATAAAGTATCATTTTCTTTAATACCTAAAATCCGCAAGCGTATTTTAGGTACTACTTACTACTCCCGTGACTACGGCAGTACTTACTACTTTATAAAATCATCCGCCACTCACCGGAGGAATAATAGCCACCTCATCGCTTTCACTTAAAACCGTACTCCCATGAGCATACTCATTATTCACGGCAATCATTAATGATTTAAGGTCATTAAAGCGTGGAAACATACCGGTTAATTTTTTCTTCAGCGCATCGACATTGGCTCCTGTATCCAGTTCAACATCTTGTTGTGCTCCCCCTGCAATATCACGTGCTATACCAAACAACAAAACCTTCACCTTCATCATTTTATTTGTCTTCATACCTCAATATTAATTTGTCCCAATATCGTCTCACAAATTTAGAGCCTCAGCACCTTTTTCCATCACCTAAGCTGATAAAATTCGAAATTTATAAACAGAAATGAGCTAAAACCTGACATAAGGAACAGGCGATAGCCAATTTGTTAGTATCTTCGTGCCTCCAATGAAGAAGAAAAAGATAACGGACAAGTTTGGCCGGGAGATCACTTACCTCAGGCTGGCGGTCATAGACCGATGTAATCTGCGTTGTTTTTATTGCATGCCTGAAGAAGGGATTCAGTTTGTAAAAAAAGATGAGCTGCTGAGCTATGAAGAAATGGAACGCCTGGTGAGGTTACTTGCCAATCTGGGTGTAAATAAATTGCGCCTTACCGGTGGTGAACCATTTATCCGAAGGGATTTCATTGCCTTTCTCTCCCGATTAAGCAGCATTGACGGCCTGGACAAAATATCCATTACCACCAATGGCCTGCTTACGGCCCGTTATATTGACGACCTGAAAAGACTGGGCATTACAAACATCAACCTGAGTATGGACACACTCCGGCCCGATGTCTTTAAAAAGATCACAAGACGTGATGAATTTAACAAAGTATGGAACACCCTCCACCGTTTGGTGGAGGAAGATTTTAACGTAAAAATAAACGCAGTGGTGATGGAGGGCGTCAATGAAGGGGAAATCAACGACCTGACCGGACTCACCCGTGACATGCCCGTGAGTATGCGGTTTATTGAAGAAATGCCCTTCAATGGTTCCGGAAGCAGGAATGAGAAATTGAAATGGAGCTACAGTGAAATTTTAAAAGAGATCAGTTCAGCATACACCCTCCACCGCCTGGACGATACCTCCGATTCAACTTCCATGAACTACCGCATCGAAGGCCATCAGGGCACTGTGGGCGTTATACCCGCATGGTCACGCACTTTTTGTGGGGGATGCAACCGTATCCGCATTACGGCCCAGGGAGAATTTAAAACCTGCCTGTACGATCATGGCAAATTCAGTATTAAAGCGCTTATGCGCCAGGGCATGACCGATGAAAAACTCACTGATACGCTGGTAAATATGATCAGTAATAAATACAAAGACGGTTTTGAAGCCGAAGATGCACGGGAGGAAAGCATTTCAGAGTCTATGTCTACCATTGGGGGTTAAGGGCATCGCTCCGTGTAAACAATCATCAATTTCAGGCAATGATCGATAACTACCAGCCACAATACACCCTACTTGACTTCAACAGGATTATCCGTGATACCCTGGAAACCTATATGGATCCGGACTATTGGGTGGTGGCCGAAATCGGCGAGCTCAAAGTCAACCAACGGGGGCATTGCTACATCAGCCTGGTAGAGAAGTCCAATGAAAAAATACTGGCCCAGGCCCGTGCCACCATCTGGGCCAACAACTACACGACCATCTCCAGGTGGTTTGAAGAGGCTACCGGCGAACGCTTAAGGCAAGGCATTAAAATCCTGAGTAGAATACGGGTCAATTTTCATGAAGTATATGGCCTGAGCCTCAACATCATCTCGATCGATCCCTCATTTACCCTGGGCGAACGGGCTGTCAAAAGACAGGAAACAATCAATATGCTGGTCAGTGAGGGATTAATGGATCTTAACAAGCAACTTGTCATGGCTTCCGTACCCTTTCGCCTTGCTGTCATCAGCTCACCTACTGCCGCGGGTTATGAAGACTTTTGCCACCAGCTAGATAACAATGCCTACCAATACCACTTCAATATCACCCTTTTTAAAGCTTTGCTGCAGGGAGACGGAGCCATTACCTCCATTACAAAAGCGCTCTCGCAGATTGAAGAAGAAAAAGACCGGTATGACGTCGTTGTCATCATCCGTGGTGGAGGGTCACAACTCGACCTGGACTGTTTTGACTCCCGGGAGTTGACCCGGGTAGTGGCCTGCTGCCCCCTTCCGGTACTCGCCGGCATTGGCCATGAACGCGATGAAACGGTCACCGATATGGTTGCTTTTAAATCTTTAAAAACGCCGACAGCCGTTGCAGAATTTCTCATCTCCTGCCTGCTCAGTTATGAGCAAAGGCTGGTAAATGCAATGGACAATATCAGGCGAATGATACAAAACATCACACAGTTGCAAGAACAAAGGCTCAGCAACAAGGCGGCAAAGCTCAGTCACCTGGCCCGTTCAGTAACAGACCGGGCCCTGCACCACACTGATAAACTTAAACAACAGCTGTCTTTTGCCGCACAAAAGGCCACAGAAAAAGCGCATAATAACCTGATCATTCTTGAAAAGCGCATCGAACAAAATGATCCGGAAAAAATATTAAAAAGAGGTTATTCCCTTACGGCCTTTGACAACAAGCCGCTGCTGAACGCACGTCAGTTAAAAGCCGGCGATCAGATAACTACTTACCTCAGTCAGGGGGTAATCACCAGTAAAATTGAAACCACAGACCAATCTAAAACCTACCGCAATGGAAAAAAGTTATGATGAATGCATCAATGAAATTGAGGACATCGTTTCCCGGCTGGAAAGCGGCGAAACCGCCGTGGATCAAATAGCAGACATGGTAAAGCAGGCCGCTATACTTCTGAAAAATTGCCAGGACAAACTCAGGGGTATCAATGCAGATATTGAAGGAGCCCTGGAGGGGTGAGTGGTTCTGATTTCATCATCATTCAACAACATTTTTCATTAACCGGCTTTTTAGGCAACGGATTCACCAGACTTTCAAATTTATTTATAAATGTGCAAAAAATGGCACAGCCACAACAAAACATGTACCCTGTGGCAGCTTATCTGTGATTCGAAATTAGTGGTGTCCGGTTAAATACATGAACGCCAAATTTACTTTTTGAAATCGATCAATGTGTTGAAATTACGAAGAATTCTAATATTCAGTTAGGGTACCGG
>JAOUKJ010000007.1 GCA_029882675.1 Cyclobacteriaceae bacterium | reverse complement strand
AGAAAGGCTTTTCAGGAATGATGAAAAATCCTTTCCCGTTAATTTCTTATTACCTACAGTGAAAATCAATTGTTGTTCAAAGCCATTGGGTGTTGTGTGTTTTGTGATCATTTCCAACGCCATTTCTTGGCCCTTTTCATCGATGACAAAGCCATTTTCCTTTTTGAGCTTGTCGATCATTGATTTTCTGCCCAGGTCAGCGCGGCTGTCATTTTTTATTCTGTTGCGAATTACCTGCTCCATCGATTCAAAGGATTCGATGGGCAGATGTTCAATCAGTTTTACAATATGCCACCCATAAGCTGTCTGGAAAGGATCGCTATAATCTCCGGGATGGTCCAGCGCGAGGGCATATTCACCAAATGGGGTGGGCATCATCCCGGGACTAAAGGGCCGGAGTTCACCGCCGTTATTACTGGTAGAGGCATCTTCACTGTACATTCCGCACGCTTCGTCCCAATCATGCCCGGCTGTAAGGCGTTCATATATTTCGAAAATCCTGTTTCGGGCAGTTATTGAGTCTTGCGGACTGATGTTTTCGGAGGTGCGTACCATGATATGGGCCGCATGAACCTTTCCCCGGGCTGGCATTTTGTCCAGCACTTTAATAATGTGATAACCAAACTGTGTCCTAATGGGGGATGATATTTCTCCAACCGGCGTGTGATATGCAGCTGATTCAAAGGGATAAACCATTTGCATGGAGGTGAAATAACCCAGATCGCCTGCATTTTGCCGGGCGCTGGGATCCTCGGAAAACTGACGTGCCAGCTCATTGAAATCCTGTTCCTGGAGAGCTTTGTTGCGTATATCATTGATACGTTGCCAGGCCTTTAAGGTATCTGTAGGAGAAGCATCCGGGGCTATTCTGATTAAAATATGAGCAGCATGGACTTCCTGTAGATATCGGTCATAGGCTTCCCTGATCAGGGCATCTGTCATCTGATTATCAGAGAGATAAGGCTTTTTAAGTTGTTCCCGGTAGGTATTGAACTCTTCTTTCAAGACAGAAAGGGTATCCAGTCCCAACGACCTGGCTTCGCTCACTTTTAGTTTAAAGTTTATAAATAAATCCAGGTAGGAATCAATATCAGGACGGGTGAAGGCGTTTTCATTATTGAAATTGTTTTTCTTATATACATGAATAAACTCATCTGAATATGTAGGTTGTTCGTCTATACTAAATAATACCTGTTGACCCTGTCCCTGGCTAAAAAGGCCACATACGAATGTCAAAATGAAAAATATTCTCATTGATTTTAATTCTAAATTATAATGGTTTATTGAATACCGGGGTCATTTCAGTGAACCCGGATTTTTTTGAATAGTCTGCAAATATTCTGATCAGGGCCGGGCAAGAACTCAATTTCGTCCATGATCTTCTTCACCAGGATAAGGCCTATGCCCCCTTTACGTCTGGTTTTAATAATTTCTTCAATACTGGGAGGGGTGTAATTATTAATGTCAAATTTTTCACCACAGTCAAAAATGTTAAATTCAATGCCTTTGTCCTTTAAAATTTTTATCACCAATTCAATGGAATGGCCGGGATTACACTTGTGAGAATGGATGATGAGGTTGGCACATATCTCATCGATCGCGATGACCAGTGCACTAATATCCTGTTCAGACAGGTCATGATTATTCAATGAAGCCTGTACAAATTCCCTTAAGTCTTTTAGCTTTTCCTTTTCACATGGTATGGTACAACTGTACTTCATTTCATCATTATCTTTCCCTCTTCTTTGTTTTTTGCGGTATTTAAAAGTTGGTCAAGCCCAAGAATCTCAAATACATTCTTTACTTTCGGATTTAGCCCTACCAACACCATTTGCACGCCATTTTTTTTCATTTCTTCGATGTAAGACATAAATACTCCGAGTCCGGCCGAAGAGATATATTCCAGTGAACCACAATCTACAATGATCTTTTTATGTCCTTTTTCCAGCACATCGTGGATGGCCTTGTCAAGTTGAATGGATGAGCTCGCATCGACTTCACCAACAATTTTCAACACTTCAATGCCTTTTTCATTAATTGTTTTAATATCTACCATAGCTTTTAAACGTATTTACAGGATATAGGTTGTTTATCATTATTGACTCAATTGAACTTAACAATTACTATTGTATAGTCATCATCCAGGGTTTCTGATTCTATAAACTTATACAAGTCGGCGATAATCGCTTCCCTGATATTTCCCGGTTCGGATTCAGTGTGTGCATCAAGGATATCGATCAGCCTGTCATAACCATATTCTTCCCCTTTTTTATTTTTGGCTTCCGTGATTCCATCGGTATAAAGGACAAAAATATCTCCCGGGTCATAAGAAAACTGACTTTCCTGAATATAGTCTTCAAAACTTTCATTGCGTAAGATGCCTAAACCTAACCCTTTGTTTTTGAAAAAATCAACTTTGTTTTTTTTCTTTTTGAAATACAATGTAGGACAATGACCTGCCCGGGCAAAAGACACTTTTTTGCGCTTACTGTCAATCATAAAGTAGGTGGCTGTAATGAAAGATGCTTTGTCAAGACATCTGCTCAGGGCATTGTTCGCCTTTATTAAAAATAATTTTGGAGAAAGGTTTAGTTGTCCTAAACTTTGAAAAATACCTTTCATTTGCGACATATGAAATGCTGCTGAGGTTCCCTTTCCACTGACATCGCCAATTATCAGGGCAATTTTATGATCATTGATTTTATGTGTATCGTAATAATCACCACCTACCTCGTCAGCAGCACCTGAAAAGGCCACAATATCAAAATCACTATTACTCTCAGGTTCCGCCGGCAACAGGCTGCTTTGTACTCTTTTAGCGATTTTCAATTCCTCCATATACCGCTCATTCTGAAGAGCCTCACTGAGCAGTCTGAAGTTTTCAATTGAAATACCCGCCTGATTAGCAAACGTAGAAACGATTTGCTCCATTTCCCTGTTAAAACCATCACTCACTTCTTTGAGCAGGGCAATAACCCCAATCTGCTCATTTTTAACTACTACCGGTGCTACAATCATGGAGCGAAAGCGAGAGCCTCCTATAGATCGAAGTACACGGGTGAGGTTACGTGTTTTGTCAGGGCCCTTTTCCAATATGCCTTTTACTTTTTTCTTCTCCAGATGGGCTTTGATCTTTTTTATTTCATCTTCTGAAATGTTATAGCAATAATATACGGGGCTTGAAATATGATTGAGTTCTAACCAGGCGGCCTGGGCGAATACCGTACTTACTGAACTTTCAAGCAGGATATCGTACACCCGGTCTTCACTTTGTTCGGTCTGAATAGACTGGCTGAGTTTTTGAAAATTGACCACCTCTTCCAGTTTTTGCTCAAAGACCGAAGAAGTGGGCAGGTTGAACAAGAGCACAAGCAGGGAAAAAAGGGTATAGACAAAGATAAAGGCGATAAGCGCTATAAAGAATACATTTTCTTTATAGTCGTTATAGGGGATACCCAGTGTATCAAAGTCAGTTGATAAATTGTATATTGTCCAAATAAAATAACCCATATAGAACAGGGCGAGTCCAATGAGCAATATGCCTTTCCACTTTTGTCGAAAATTAAGGTAGGCTACCCATTTCATATTGGCCGAAAGAACTAACCCCAGTACGACCAAAAAGAAGAGGTAGTATTGGAAAATATTATTTAAAAAAGGAAAGGGCAATACATTATATACCAGGCTGACGAGTAGCCCATAGTGAAAGACTTTCCAAACTGTGATGAGTATTTTGGATTTTTGATATAATATCAGTCTGCGGAATACCGAAAAAGACGAGATAAGCACGGAGGACATTAATCCAAAATTGACCGTATAGATAAAAAAGAGAAACATGGAATCCTGGGTGAGGGCAGTTTCTCCCAGTAATATCATAATAACCTTAAAAAAAATTGAAATTACAGTGGTAATCAGCCCTGTAACAAACACTCTCCAGAGGAGGTCAATAAAATTGACATTATCGGCCCGTTCTATCCGGTACTTGTAAAAAACGTACATAAACAGCAAAAACAGGTTTACTGCAATGAGTGGTACTTGCGGGTTTACTTCAAGCGGAAGGGCGTTGTTATGGCTGAATATATTGGACACACCAGTCACAAGCCAGGTAAACCAAGCCACCGTAGCAAGGAAGGCCGCTAATCGTGCTATGGCTTTTGCTTTGAACATAATATGCCTTTTGTGCCCATTCTTAAGGGATTAAAACCAACGGCAAATTAAGCAATTTATACCAAAATACACTACCTGCTGTAGTTGGGTGCCTCACGTGTGATGGCTACATCATGGGGGTGACTTTCAGCAACTCCGGCCGCTGTTATTTTTACAAATTTAGCATCTTTCAATTCTTCGATGGTTTTTGCACCGCAGTATCCCATGCCGGCCTTCAATCCACCAACGAGCTGATATAATACTTCCGAGACCAGGCCTTTATAGGGAACCCTTCCGGATATGCCTTCGGGAACCAATTTCTTTATGTCTTCTTCGGCATCCTGAAAATAGCGGTCTTTTGAGCCATCGTCCATAGCTTCAAGTGACCCCATACCTCTATACGTTTTGAATTTACGTCCTTCCAGTAGTACCATTTCTCCCGGGGCCTCATCTGTACCTGCCAGCAGTGAGCCAATCATCACGCTATCGGCACCACCAGCCAGGGCCTTTACAATATCACCCGAGAAACGAACGCCGCCATCGGCAATAATAGGCACCCCCAGATCCTTCACTGCTTTATACGCCTCATATACTGCAGACAGTTGTGGCACACCGACACCGGCTATCACACGGGTAGTACAAATGCTCCCGGGGCCTACACCAATCTTCACTCCATCAGCACCTGCTTTTGCCAGGGCCAGCGCTCCTTCACCGGTGGCTACGTTACCCACGATAAGTTCCAGATCGGGAAATTCAGCCTTTACCTTTTTTGTGGCGTCCAGTACTCCTTTGGAATGTCCATGAGCGGTATCGATACTCACTACGTCAACACCGGCGCGGATCAGCAGCTCTATACGTTCAAACATGTCCGGAGTGACACCTACCGCAGCACCTGCACGGAGTCGGCCATATTGGTCTTTACAAGCCTGTGGCCTGTCTTTCTTTTTGAGGATGTCTTTATAGGTAATAAGTCCGGTAAGTATGCCTTCCTTATTTACGATGGGCAATTTCTCAATCTTATAATTCTGTAAAATATCTTCGGCTTCATCGAGGTCTATACCCTCCCCGGCTGTAATCAGGTCTTCTTTGGTCATAATGTCCCTGACACGTGCATCCATGTCTTTCTGGAAACGCAAATCGCGGTTGGTGATGATGCCCAGCAGTTTGTTTTTCTCAGTAACTACCGGAATACCCCCGATATTATATTCAGCCATGATGTTGAGGGCATCGCTGACCTTTGACTCCACATGTAATGTGATGGGATCAAGGATCATTCCACTTTGGGAACGCTTGACCTTTCTCACATGCTCGGCCTGCTTTTCCTTGGTCATATTTTTATGAATAAAACCTAGTCCCCCCTCTAATGCTATGGCAATAGCAAGGTCAAATTCCGTTACGGTATCCATAGCTGCCGAAACCAGCGGAATATTCAGTTTTATGTTTTTTGTGAGCCTCGAAGTGGTCTCAGTATCGCGGGGTAAAACTTCAGAGTGGGCGGGCAGTAACAGTACGTCATCGTATGTGAGTGCCTCGTAAAGGAATTTGGATTGATCTTTAAGCATTGTGCAAATAATTCGTTGTATTATTTGCGGGACAAAAGTACGATGGTTCCCGGAATTAAAAAACATATTTCATGCTTATTAAAATGAGAATTTTTTTCGGTGCCCAAGGATATCATTATAAATGCATGGAGAGAAGTTTTTGTATCGTTAATTTTGGGAAAAAAAGTATTGAAAAAGTTAAAGCTGGAAGAACTGGGCAGGGCCTCATTAGAAGAGTACAGGCAAATGAATAAGGTACCCGTATGTGTAATGCTTGATAATATCCGAAGTATGCATAATGTAGGATCCGCCTTTCGGACTGCTGATGCTTTTTGCATAGACAAGATGTTCCTCACGGGCATTACCGGAAAGCCACCCCATCGCGAAATACATAAAACGGCTCTTGGGGCTACAGAATCAGTGGAGTGGGAATATCATGAAAATGCCGTTGAGCTGGCGAAAAAATTAAAAGCTGAGGGCCACCTCATTATCGCCATCGAACAGGCCGAAGGAAGTATTCCTATAGATCGTTTTGATCTTCGTAATGACCAGAAATATATTCTTGTTTTTGGAAATGAGGTATTTGGTGTGAGCGATGAAATTATGGAATTATGTGATGCCTGTCTGGAAATACCGCAACATGGCACAAAGCATTCCCTCAATGTTGCAGTCAGTGTAGGCATTGCCTTGTGGGAGATAAGCCGGGGTTATACGAAACAGTGAAATAGTGATTCCCTGCCTTATTATTTTGGAGTATGAAAATAGTACGTTAAATTACCTGAAAATTTCGGAATACTAAATGAATAAACAAATAATTAATACAGAGAAAGCGCCGGCACCCATCGGGCCATATTCCCAAAGTGTGTTAGCGGGAAATACACTCTATGTATCGGGCCAGATAGCCATTGATCCGACAACAGGAGAAGTGGTGAAAGGTGATATCAGGGAAGAAACAGCGCAGGTGATGAAAAACCTTAAGAATATTCTTATGGCTGCGGATATGGATTTTTCAAATGTGGTAAAGTGTTCGATATTTGTTGGTGATATGGGCAATTTTAGTGCTATTAACGAGGTATATGGGCAACATTTCCCAAAGAACCCGCCAGCCCGGGAAACGGTGGAAGTAAGTGCATTGCCAAAGTATGTGAATGTAGAAATTTCCTGCATAGCGATAAAATGATTCTCCCCTATCGAAAAGAAACGATTGTATTGACAAAAAAGGCTGAAGAAGTTCTTAATTTGTTGAATCAATCAGTGGATCATAAAAGAAAAAAGGACAAGAAAGTGTTTACAGGTAAGGTTCAGGGGAACACGCTAAACCTTACCCGAATTACCGAAAGGGTTGAGAATTTTAAACCTCAGATTAAAGGACGCATAGAAAATACCTCCCGGGGTAGTATCCTTTTTCTTACGTATACCCTTGAGTTTTCCACACGCATGTACGTTGTTTTCTGGTCGGTTACTTCCTTTTTTTTCGCATTAGTCCTTTGGTTTATACGCAATGATCTTTTTCTTGGGCTTATGGCATTGGGCGGACTCATTCTGAATATCCTCGTCACACATGTAAATTTTTACCGTCAGTTAAAAATTACACGGTCAGACTTGTATAAAGTATTGAACGATCAGGATTAGGTATTCTTTTTATTTAATTTTGCAGCTTCATAAAACGGAGACATTTTAAAATGAGCGAAATACGAGTAAGGTTTGCACCCAGCCCTACGGGTCCTCTTCATATAGGAGGTGTGCGCACCGCCTTATATAACTACCTGTTTGCAAAGAAGAATGGGGGTAAATTTATTGTAAGAATAGAAGATACTGATCAGGCCCGTTATGTAAAGGGGGCTGAAGAATATATTCTTGAGTCCTTGCGCTGGCTCGGGCTTTCCCCGGATGAAGGCCCTGAGCAGGGTGGTCCTTATTTACCTTACCGCCAATCGGAAAGAAAAGGCCTTTATGAAAAGTACGCCATGCAGTTGGTTTCAGAAGGGAAGGCCTATTATGCTTTCGACACACCAGAAGAAATTGAGGAAATGCGTGTCAGACTGGAGGATTCCGGGGTGGTAAAGCCACAATACAATTCCATCACGCGCCACAAAATGAAAAACTCTCTTACGCTAAGTGAAGAAGAGACGAATGCACTGATAGCACAAAATGCACCTTATGTTATCCGATTGAAGGTGCCTTCAAAAGAGGAAATCCGTTTTGAAGATCAGATCAGGGGATGGGTGGTCGTTCATTCGTCCACGATAGACGATAAGGTATTGCTCAAATCAGATGGAATGCCCACGTATCACATGGCCAATGTGGTGGATGATCATATCATGCAGATAACGCATGTGATCAGGGGTGAAGAATGGTTGCCATCTGCACCATTACATATATTATTGTATAAATTCCTGGGTTGGGAAAGCGAAATGCCCACCTTTGCCCATTTGCCCCTTATTCTGAAACCGACGGGAAAAGGTAAACTCAGTAAGCGCGATTCAGACAAACATGGGTTTCCAATATTCCCTTTGGCGTGGGATGATCCCGAAAGCGAAGACAAAATGATGGGTTTCCGCGAGGAAGACTATTTGCCGGAGGCCTTATTGAATTTTCTCGCTTTTCTCGGGTGGAATCCGGGTACAGAAAAGGAATTATTTACCCTGGATGAACTGATTGAGGCCTTTGGTCTTGAACGGATTACGAAGGGAGGAGCGCGTTTCGATATTGAAAAGGCAAATTGGTATAACGAACAATATTTGCGAAAGAAACCTGACAATTTTCTGGTAGAACGGCTCTTGAGTGCCTCCGAAAAGGAAGGTTTTGAATGCAGCAAAGGGAAAGGTGAAAATATTGTACGCCTGATGAAGGACCGGGTTAGCTTTCCAAAAGACCTGTTGTATCAGGCCAGGTATTTCTTTGAAGCCCCAGAAGAATATGATGAGAAACTCGTAAAGAAAAAATGGGACCATACCGCCATCGGGGTATTCATGGACTATGCAAAACAATTGAAAAAACTGGATGAAATTTCAGCCGCTGAAGCAAAATCTACGTTAGAGAAAGTACTGGTGGTTCATGAAGCAGGACTTGGACAAGTGATGCTGGCATTGCGGTTGGCCATAACCGGAGGGGGAACAGGGCCAGATGTAGTGGAAATAATCAGTGTGCTTGGAGGACAGGAAACGGCTCAAAGAATAGAAAAAGCCATAGAGGTATTGCCCGTGAAAGGAGGATAAAGTGACAAAGAATAAAAAAGACAAAAAACCACATGTACACCCTGATCTTGAAGGTTTTAATATTGAAATAGACAGTTTCGGTGAGTTGAAAAGCAATATTAATATTGAGAAGATCAATGAGTTTCTGAATAAAACCGTCACCGACAAGAAGTTGAAGGAACGGAAAGATTATGATGAAATTCGAAAGAAAGGAAAATTTGAAAAATAAAAAAAGCCCGACTCGCGGGCTTTTTTTTATCGATAGGCTAAAGGAATATTAATACCTGTAATACTCAGGCTTGTATGGCCCTTCAACAGTAACACCGATATATTTAGCTTGTTCTTCAGACAGCTCATCAAGTACCACACCTATTTTACTCAAATGCAGCCTGGCTACTTTTTCATCAAGATGCTTAGGCAGTGTATATACTTTGTTCTCATACTTATCAGAATATTTCCAAAGTTCAATCTGCGCTAGGGTCTGATTAGTAAAAGAGTTGGACATTACAAATGATGGATGACCGGTAGCACAACCCAGGTTTACCAAACGCCCTTCTGCCAACAAAATGATCTCATTACCATTGCTTAGTTTAAACAAATCCACCTGTGGTTTGATGGTCGTTTTTTGGCCATTGGCAGATAACCATGCCACATCGATCTCATTATCAAAATGGCCTATGTTACAAACGATGGTTTTGTCTTTCATCAATTGAAAGTGACGTGAACAGATGATGTCCTTATTGCCGGTAGCAGTCACTACGATATCAGCTTCACTAATGGCATCATCCATTTTTTTGACCTCAAAACCATCCATTGCGGCTTGCAATGCGCATATTGGGTCTATTTCAGTTACAATAACACGGGCTCCTGCACCACGGAGTGAGGCCGCAGAACCTTTACCAACATCACCATAACCACCAACAACCGCCACTTTTCCGGCCATCATCACGTCTGTAGCGCGTCTAATCGAATCTACGAGTGACTCTTTACATCCGTATTTATTGTCAAACTTACTTTTTGTTACCGAGTCATTGACATTAATCGCAGGCAAGGGTAAAGTGCCATTTGTTGAACGTTCAATTAGGCGGTGTACACCGGTAGTAGTTTCTTCAGAAAGACCCCGAATGCCCGCGACATATTCCGGATATTTATCCAGAACCATGTTTGTCAGGTCACCACCATCATCGAGGATCATATTTAAAGGCTGACCATCGGGAAATATCAGTGTCTGCTCTATACACCAGTCAAACTCTTCCTCATTCATTCCTTTCCAGGCATAAACAGGGATGTCACGTGCAGCAATGGCCGCAGCGGCATGATCCTGGGTAGAAAATATATTACAAGAGCTCCACGTAACCTGAGCCCCTAGTTCAATCAATGTTTCAATAAGTACAGCCGTTTGAATAGTCATGTGCAAACAACCGGCAATCCTGGCTCCTTTTAAGGGTTGATCTTTTCCATATTCTTCCCTTAGGGACATCAGTCCGGGCATTTCAGCTTCAGCGAGATGGATCTCTTTCCTGCCCCATTCGGCCAGTGAAATGTCCTTAACTTTGTACTTTAATTTTTCTTCGATCATTTCTAAATGCTTTTAAATAATTTACAAATTTATAATATTCCTGAATCAGGGACAAGGCTATTACCTATCGTGTAAGTTTATCCTCTATTTTTACTAAATCATCTTGCTTGATTACAGATGTCCAGATACTTGTTTTTCCATTATCCATGCGGGTCCAGACGGGACTGATGATCCCTTTATGGGCTGAGATATCAATGTAATCACCAAAGAAATGTTCTTCGTCAGGCACAAAGGGTGTTTCACTGATTTTCACATTGGTGAATTTATTACCACCATCAATTGAATAAGCCAGATAAACATCCGTCTGCAAATCATCGTAGGCCCTGCGGTCGTAATAGAGTATGTACAATATACCTGTTGTTTGATCTATCGTCATGGAAGCCATAAACTGGTGTTTGCCCGGATCATCATCATTGACCCTTACCGGGCTGGTCCATGTATCTCCATGATTTGTGGTTTTTTTTATCCACACGTCAGTATCATTTTCTCCATTGCGCTGGTCGGTCCAAAGGAGATAGACCGTACCCCTCACAACACTTTTGCTGACATCAACATCAATAAAGGGCAAGCCATTGGCCCTGCCTAAACCCGGAATATCAAAAGTCCAACCGCCGGGTTGTTTTGCTGCTTCAAGGTCACTTCGCAACCACACCTTTCCTTTATCCCAGGAACGGTCGAGATAAATTTTCTCGTTGTGAGCCCATACCACGTAAATTTGTCCGTCAGGCCCTACAGCCGGCATAGCCCCGGAAACCGTACCATCATCGTCAAGGCAGTTTCCGGCCTCCTTGTTGAGTTGTATTGGCGCTGTCCATTTTTTACCGGTCGCTGATTTTGAAAAAAGAATATTGCTGAAGTGATCGGATTCAGCGCTTTTATATTTGTCAAACTGGGTCCAGGCTGTGTACAAATTTTTAGAGGAGGGGTCAAAAATGGCCCATTCTTTATCCTGATCTTTGGGATGGTTTAGTCCATAATACCCGGCATCTTCCCAGGTATCGCCCCCGTCTTTTGATACCTGACAAACGATCCGGTCGAGGAGGCCATCATCTTGCCAGCCCTTTCCAGCGGGATCAGAAAGATGGAAAAAGTAAAAATTACCTTTTTTATCGGCGGTAAGGACAGGATCCCCAAAAACGCCATACTCCGATTCTACTTCTTGTTTCGACCAGGTTTGCCCACCATCATGGGTAACATATATTTTATTAAGTATAGCCGCAGCTACAATATTGTCAGGGTTATCCGGGTTAATCGTAATACTTGGCTCGGCAGGCGCATAGCCTTCGCCATTCGCCTCATCGAGTTTTATGTTTTTATATTGCCCGTATGCTGACCAATAAATTGTCAGGCTTAAAAATATTAGGAGTATTTTATTCATTTTAATTAAGAAAACCAGCAGCAAATATACTACCGCTCGACGGCTATAAAAATTACTTTTAAGGTTTCCACAGGATTTCTTTGTCACCAACAACCGCCAGAGACCTTCTGGAAAGCACAAACAAGTAGTCGGAAAGCCTGTTTAAATATTGTATTACTTCCGGTTTTAAAGGAGATTTCTGGTGAAGTGAAACGGCTAATCGTTCTGCCCTTCGGCAAACCGTACGCGCAATATGACAGTAGGCTGCTGACGTGTTGCCGCCTGGTAAAATGAAGGCGCGAAGAGGAGGCAGGTGTTCCTCTGCCGCGTCAATCTGTTGCTCTAAAAACCTGACATCTTCTTGTTTGATGCCCGCTATTTCTGCTTGCTTTTGGATGGTAGCGGCCAGGTAGGCACCTAAATTGAATAAATGGTTTTGAATAGCAAATATCACTTCTTTTTCTATGGCCGGGTTATCCGATGTGCAAAGCAGGCCCAAATAGGCATTGAGTTCATCCACCGTACCATAGGCTTCCACGCGAATATCAGATTTTGGAATGCGTTCGCCACCGTACAAACCGGTATCCCCCTTATCTCCTTTTTTCGTATAAATTTTGCTCATTCACTAACGGCCATTGGCTGATGCTGGGTGATGTTTTCATTGAGGATATCTGATTCAACCAAGCCATCGCGCAAACGTATTATTCGATGGGCATAGTGTGCAATATCGTCCTCATGGGTGACCATGATGATGGTGTTTCCCTGCTCATGAAGCAAGTGAAACAACGTCATGATATCATAAGATGTTTTGGAATCCAGGTTACCTGTTGGTTCATCAGCCAGAATAATACTGGGGTTATTAACCAGTGCACGGGCGATGGCCACTCGCTGCCTTTGTCCTCCCGAAAGTTCATTCGGCTTGTGTGAGGCCCTGTCAGCCAGCCCAACACTATCCAGCGCGTGCATGGCCATCTCTGTACGCTCACTTTTAACATATCCGGCATAAATTAATGGCAGTGCTACATTTTCAAGGGAAGTGGCCCGGGGTAGAAGGTTGAATGTCTGGAATACAAAACCAATTTCTTTATTTCGAATTTCAGCAAGTTCATTTTCCGAAAGATCAGACACATCATGATTATTGAGAATGTAACGCCCTGATGTCGGGGTATCCAGACAGCCTACTATATTCATCAATGTTGATTTCCCCGATCCGGAAGGGCCCATAAAGGCTACATATTCACCTTTATTGATAGAAATAGTTACAGACTGTAAAGCATTCACCACGGTGGTGCCCATTTTATATATTTTGGCTATTTCACTGGTTCTGATAATCTCTGACATATACTGAATGAATTAATTAAATAGCAAATTACTACAATGTTGCAAATACATTCCCTCATTATTACATAAACGGGAGATATATTTGTTTAGTTTGTAAAGGGCTGATTTAAATTTAGCATTAATTGTTGTACATGGCAAAATTCAGACACTTTTCTATGACTTCCTCATTCCTTAAAATACGCGTATGGCCCAAACCTTTTGTTTTGTGGAGGGTAGCGGCAGGATAGGCCTTGCAAAGGGCCTCGGCATGAGCAATAGGTACTTCGCTGTCATCAATGTCGTGTACAAGATGTAAATTGATGCCATTGGCTTTTTTAATCAGGCTTAACGAAAGGAAATCTTCGAAGGGCTTATCTGTTATTTTTTTTACAAAATGTTCAATACCCAGCCCGGAAGAGGGTGAAGCATTGAGCTTTTTTAAAAATTCCGCTATTATATCCGCTCCGATGGAAGGACTGCTGATCATAAGGATATTATCGATTTTTGCACCTTCTGTTATTGCCAATAATGATGCTACCCCGCCTAATGAATGTCCGATCACTACGTGTGGATTGTATAGTTCAGTCAGTTTGATGATGACGTCAGCAAATTCCAATTCCGAAGTAGAGGATCCTGGAGAGTATCCATGCGCAGGAGCATCAAAGCTGATGACCTGAAAGCCATTTTTATTGAATACATCAATAAATTTCCAGAATTGCGTGGCCCGGCCTGACCAACCGTGTACAAGAATGACCGGCTTACCCTCTCCCCAGAAATATGTCTTCACCTTTTTCCGATCAACCCTAATAAACTTACTTTGCGCCTTTTTTAACGCCTCTTTTTCAGGAAGGGGATAAGGAAATTTTACAGGTCTGAAAAACAGATGGGTTGCCAGCGTACGGGCCATTGAAGGAGAAATCTTTTCTAACCGGGGGAAACCCCACCGCAGAAAACGAAAGACAATTGGAATCTTAATTTTTCTCTTTATGCTTGATTTTTGCGCTTCCATTATGTTTGTTCTGTTACTAAAGTATTAAAGACCGTTCGGTCTTTTGTTGTATAAAAAAATTTAGTGCCTGTAAACTTTATCGTTCAAGTAATCCTTAATATAGCTTATGGCAGTATTTGCGGGTTGAGAATTGTCATATATCCTGCTCATCACCACGGCTCCTTCGAGCGTCATAATCACCATGTTGGCCAGTTTGTTTGGGTTTAAATCAGGGTTAAATTCTTTGTTATTAATCCCCTCTTTGATTTTAATTTCAACGTAGGTGACCAACATGTTCATGGCTGATTTTGCCCTTGCCCGCAGGCCAGGGTGCGTGGGTGCTGATTTTATGGCCGTGTTAAATATCGGACATCCGCCAAATAGTATATCGTCATTCGCCAGGCTTCCCATCACTTCAATGACAGACAACAATTTTTCTTTGGCTGTTTTATCTTTGTCGAGACGGATTCTAAACCGACTGATCATCTTATGAAGGTTATAGTCGAAAGCCTCAAGCGCAATTTCATCTTTATTTTTAAAATGATTATATATGCCCCCTTTTTTTAAGCCAGTAGCTTTCATGATGTCATGCATTGAGCATCCGTCATATCCCCGGCTATTAAAAAGGTCAGCTGACCTTTCAATGATTCTTTCTCTGGTATGTATACCTTTTGACATATCGTAATGAACTGCTTCGGGGCTGAGCCCAGAAGTTTCAAATAGAAATTTTTGTTTTTTCCGACCAAGAAGGTCGGGGAATTAAAAAGACCGATCGGTCTCAAATATCGAAACAAAATAATCCCTGTGCAAGGATTTTATTGTTTTTCTATTTTGAATTGCCATTTTACAGTATGGTGTATAAATGTGGGAACTTCATAGCTTCGTTCCAGAAAAATGGCGTTGTCATCATGATCGATAAGAATAATGGAAGAACACCGGGAGCCATAAGTACCGCTTTTAATGAACATGGGAGATAAGAGTCGTTCATGCTCTTCACCTATTCCGGTGTCTGGCAGCAGATGATCAGGGGCATTCAAATCGTCATATAATTCGGAGAATATGGATTCGATGTCAGGATTTTCAGCTTCAATCCAGTTTTTTAATTTTTCCTTTCCCTTTGTTACTTTTGGCCAGGGGGTGTTTAGGAGGTGGTTGCTAAGGCCAAATAAACCAGCGTCAAGCAGTTCAATGTTTTTGCCATAATTCGACCAGTAATACATGTGGTCGCTATCTCCGACAATCAGGTTGAATCCGTTATAATGGTCACCGGATGGGGCGGTTTGATGGAGGTAATCTTTTGCGGATAAATTTGATCTGAGAAAGTCTGAAACCAGTTTTCCACGTGTTGGGGCATTCTTCTTTTCCCGGGCCGGATCGCGATAGTTCGTGAGCATAGCTATTCGGCCTGTGGTTGTAATGCCCATCCATGTACCCATGGCTTTTAAATCACGTCCAGCTATAATGTGGGGAATATCGGCCCATGGTTGTGCTGTTTGGGTTGGGCGGTTGTAAAACTCGTCGCGATTGGAGGCCAATACAAGTTTGTATTTTGGATGTGAATGAAGGGCGAATAATATTAAACACATGGTAGCAAAAATATATTAATGATTTAACTTAGTGACTATGCAACTTAAAAAAGATGAAGCCACTGTAGTCCTTTCGGTTATCGCCGCCGATGAATGGGTGATGGACAAACTCCGGGTGGTACATTCCCTTGGCTACAAAAATTGTTGGCTAGGGGCAGGTATTATTCGCAACAGCTTATGGGATCATTTGCATGGTTATGAACAAAAAAATCCTTTAAATGATATTGATGTCATACTGATTGAAGACGGATTTACGGAAGAAAAAGAGAAAGCCTGTGAAAAGGTTCTTACAATTAAACGCCCTGAGGTAAAATGGTCGGTAAAAGATCAGTTGTTAATGGCAAAAAGGTTTCAACACAAACCTTATAAAGATTGTAGTGAAGCGTTAAGTCATTGGGTTGAAACGGCAACAGCAGTGGCCGTAAGGCTTAATCGGCATGAAAAACCGGAGATTATTGCACCTTATGGTTTGAGCGACCTCCTCGGGTTAATACTGCGGCCAACATCTGCGGCGATGAGGCCGGTGATGGAAAAACGTCTTGTTGAAAAGGGGTGGATTAAGCAATATCCCAAACTAAAGGTTGTGTTTTAGACTTTTCTCCAATAGCCCGGGTAAAACAACATGAGTACAGTAAAAAGTTCGAGTCTGCCCAGTAGCATTAAAAAGGACAAAAGCCATTTTCCGAAAGGGGAAATGTGGGAAAAATTATCAACCGGGCCTACAGATCCCAGTCCCGGGCCGATATTACCTAATGAGGTGGCTACGGCCCCGATGGCAGTATCGAAAGACACTCCTGTCATTGACATCAGTATGAGGCCAATACAAAACACGGAGAGGTATAGCATAATAAATGCGAGTACATTATGCATAATGGCCGGATTTATTGCCTTATGGTTTAGCCGGACGGGCAGCACAGCTGAGGGATGGAGTTGTCTTTTGATCTCGAGCAGGCTATTTTTATACAATAAGGTATGTCTTACTATTTTTATACCACCTGCAGTAGACCCTGCGGAACCTCCCAAAAACATCAGCAGAAAAAACAGGGTTGTGAGTACCGGAGTCCATGCCGTGTAGTCTGCGGTGATATAGCCGGTGGTGGTGATTATTGAAACGACCTGAAACAACGACTCCCGGAATGATTTTTCCGGGTGATCCCAGGTCGAGAAAAAAATGTAAACTGCACCAAACAAGGTAGCGATTAAAGTGAGTTTTAAATAGTTTCGAAATTCTTCATTACCGATTACTTTTTTTAACTTTCCTTTAAGGGCAAAATAGGTGATTGTAAAATTGGTGCCGGCCAGGAACATAAATACAACAATAACATAATGAATAAAGGGGGAATTCCAGTGAGCTATACTGTCCTGTTTAGTAGAAAATCCACCTGTAGCCATTGTTGTTAATGCGTGGTTAATGGCATCGAAAAAACTCATCCCGCCAAACCATAACAGCAAACATTCGGAAAGGGTAAGGAACAGGTAGAGTAACCACAGTCTTTTGGCTGTATCTTTTATACGAGGTTTGAGTTTATCCGGTGTGATTCCCGGGGCTTCGGCCACGAACAACTGCATGCCCCCAATACCCAGCAAAGGGAGTATAGCTACGGCCAGTACGATAATACCCATACCACCTATCCATTGTGTGAGGCTCCTCCAGAACAGCAGTGCTTTTGGAAGACTTTCTATATCGTTAAGAATACTTGCGCCAGTCGTGGTAAAACCGGATATCGTTTCAAAAAAGGCATTGGTGAAATCAGGAATACCCCCACTTAGCAGATAGGGTATGGTTCCAAAAAGTGACATGGTGAGCCAGCCTAAAGTTACAATCAGGTAACCGTCCTTTTTTTTTAGTTCTTTATTTTGGGTTTTCTTTCCAAATTGGAAAAGAATAAACCCCATAGCTACTGTAATACTTCCTGACAGCACCAGATAGGCCCAGGGCTCGTGATAGATAAATGCCCAGGGCAGACACATAAACATGAAGAGCCCATTGAAAAACAATAGCATGCCGAGTATGTGGATGATTGTCCTGAAGTTAAAGCTCATAGAAACTTACTTAAAATACTCTTCTACTGCATGAATACATTCCGGCCGGCATAAAACCACCGCCCTGTCCATTGGCCTGAACTGAAAACTTCCGGTGGCAATAATACCTACATTGTTTCTGACTACTCCGCCAATAATTGCGTTGCTGGGAAATTTCAGGTCTTTAATCTCATAGCGGGTAATTTTAGAACCTGCCTGCACAATAAATTCAAGGATTTCAGCATCCACTCCGTGGATACTTGTGAGCGAAACAATTTCACCTTCCCGGATATATCGAAAGATAAAATTAGCGGCTATAAGCTTTTTATTGATCATGGTGTCCACCCCAATATTTTGAGAAAGGTGGATATAATCTATATTTTCGACCAGTGCGATGGTCTTGCGAACATTGCGGTTTTTGGCCACCAGGCAGGAAATAATATTGGTTTCGCTATTACCGGTGACAGCAATAAAGGCATCCATATTGTCAATGCCTTCTTCATCCAGCAGGTCGACATCCCGTGCATCGCCATTGATGACCATCACATCCTTTAGTTCATCGGCCAGTTCCAGGCATTTTTCCTTATTTTGTTCCAATAATTTAACCGCGTATTTTCCGGATAACCTTCTGGCTGCGTGAATTCCGGCTTTGCTGCCGCCAAGCACCATCACGTTTTTGATGGGCAATTTCTTTTCTTTTCTGCCCGACAACCTAAGAATTTGGTCTACGCCCTGTTTTAATGAAATAAAATAGGCGTGGTCTCCTACCTGAAATTTATGTTTACCATGCGGGATGATCGTTTCATTATTCCTCAGAATAGCTACTGTGAGGAAGTGCATGTCGAAATACTGTTTGCTAACCTCCTCCATAGTTTTCGATACAAAGGGACTTTCCTCTCCAATATGAACCCCTACAAGTGTTAGTTCGCCATTATCAAATTCAAAGGTATCTGTGAGGGCGACATCTTTCAGAAGGCGTTTTATTTCCCGGGCAGCCAGCGATTCCGGTGAAATTAATTCATCTATTCCCAGATTTTTAAGATCTAACTTTTCCTTATCGTACAGGTATTCGACATTTTGTATACGTGCAATAGTCTGCTTTGCCCCGAGATGTTTGCCGATAATCGCCGTAGTGAGATTGGCCTCTTCTGAAGAAGTGACAGAAATTAGCATGTCGGCATTGGCGATATCCGCTTCTTCCAGTACACGATAGCTGGTAGAACTCCCCCTGATCGTAAACACATCGAGGTGGTTTGCTGCAATATTCAGTTTTTCCTGATCCAGGTCAATAAGTACAATTTCCTGGTCTTCGTAAGCCAGAAGTTTGGCAAGATGATACCCAACATCTCCGGCGCCGGCAATTATAATACGCATATTAAATAGTTATGTCCATATTAAAACAACGAACTATTGGTCTTCAGTTGATTTAACCAGGCGCATGCCTACAGACAAAATACCTTGCAATGTATCTGTACGCATATACTGTTTATAACCGAGTTTATAGAGACCGGGTTTATCAAACTTATAATTCTCTATCAAAATAATTTGATGGTCAAAAATATCACCCAACCCACTCCCTTTTGGTTTCCCTGTTTTGCGGTTGAATAAATCAAAATTTACGAGTTCAGACTTAAGCATTCCTTCATCTTCCGAGGAGAGGAA
The DNA here is from genome assembly GCA_029882675.1 of Cyclobacteriaceae bacterium. Taxonomy (GTDB): domain Bacteria; phylum Bacteroidota; class Bacteroidia; order Cytophagales; family Cyclobacteriaceae; genus JAOUKJ01. The sequence goes on along the minus strand of JAOUKJ010000007.1, from coordinate 3,329 downwards.
ATAGGTAAAATAAATATTGTGATTGGGGTAGTCTATCGCATTGCGGATGTTAAAAATGAGATCATAATTGATTGTGCTCTCATCTATTCTAAATTCAAATTCGGGAATACTATCTATATGCCACACCCTGTCCGGAAAGTCAATATTTTCTTCATAGATTCTGTGGGGATCGCAGCCTATCATGAAAGCCAGGGAAAAAATAAAAATATATTTTCTCATTATTTTTTATCTGAGGGTCTGTTTTTCCGTTTTGGATTACCTCTTTTTTTATTCCTTTTTGGTTTTTTGTTTTTCTTGTATTTCCTGTCCATCATTTCAAGGTCATTGTTGAGTCTTCCGGTATCCAGGTTTAATGCTTCTACGTCTTCCAGTAAGCTGGCAGGCTTTTTACTTTCTTCATTAAGGGCTAATATTTCCACGACACGATCAACATCAACAGCGTGCCAGTTATTGTCATTTTCATAACTAAACCACATAATTTTTCTGAAAATGTCTGTTTTTTGCAGCGTTGCTTCCCCCTTTTCAGTGAGTAAAGGTTTTTGTACGGTAGGGATATCTTTCAGCGCATTTTTATAGGTATCCAGTTCATAATTGAGGCAGCATTTAAGCCGACCACACTGTCCGGAAAGTTTTGATGGGTTCAGACTCAGGTTCTGATAACGGGCAGCCCCGGTAGAAACACTGGCAAAAGAGGAAAGCCAGGTAGAGCAGCAAAGCTCCCTCCCGCAGGAGCCTATTCCACCCAGGTAACCCGCTTCTTGCCGGAGGCTTATCTGACGCATTTCAATACGCGTTTTAAATTCACCTGCCAGCCTTTTGATCAACTCCCTGAAATCCACGCGTTCATCTGCTGAATAAAAAAAGGTAGCCTTGGAATTATCAGCCTGATACTCCACGTCAGTGAGTTTCATGGCCAGGTTGAGCTCATCTATGATCTTTCGGGTACGAAAAAGGGTAGCCTGTTCCTTCGTTTTGACCTCATTAAATTTCTCAATGTCTTTTCTGTGTGCCTTTCGGTATAATTTCCTGACCTTGTCGTTATTTTCAATGCTTTTTTTTCTCATTTGCAACCGAACTAATTCGCCTTGCAATGAGACAAAACCCAGGTGGTGTCCATTCGGCACATCTACGATGACAGGATCTCCTGTTTCCAGGAAAAGATTTTCGCTGTTTCTGAAGAATTCTTTCCGGCCATTTTTAAAACGCACTTCGATCACATCAAACCGGTGGTCAGTGGGTAGTTGCATATTCGCCAACCAGTCAAAAACATTCAACTTGTTACAGCCACCACTTGCGCACCCTCCTTTATCTCCACACCCTTCGTTACCTGTACTGGTTATGCATGTTTCACAATTCATGGGGCCTAAGTTAGAGGTTTAATAAGTCCTGGCCAATATCTTTTCTGTAGTTACAATCCTGCCAACTGATATTATCCACTGTAATATAGGATTTTTTCAGCGCCTCAGCAATGTTTTTTCCAAGAGAGGTTATCCCAAGCACACGACCTCCATTGGTCACAACCTGACCCTCCTGCTCTTTTGTACCAGCATGAAAAACCAAAGAATCTGTTTGTGAATCCAGCCCGGATATTTCCTGGCCTTTGGCATATTGGCCGGGGTAGCCACCGGCCACCATTACTATGGTGGTCGCTGTTTCAGGTGTGGTGATCAGCTGCGTACCTTTCAGATTACCTGCTGCAGCTTTCCACAGGAGGTCTACCAGATCATTTTCTACACGTGGGATGACGGCCTGTGTTTCAGGATCGCCCATTCTCACATTATACTCTATTACATAGGGCTCACCCTGCATATTCATTAGCCCGATAAAAATGAACCCTTTATAATCAATGTTTTCAGTCCGGAGGCCTTCAATGGTAGGCTTCACCACTTTTTCCTCGACTTTTCTCATGAATTCTTGATCGGCAAATGGAACAGGAGATACGGCACCCATACCACCGGTATTTAATCCGGTATCTCCTTCACCAATGCGTTTATAATCTTTGGCTTCCGGCAAGATCAGGTAGTCTTTTCCATCAGCAAGTACAAACACGGAGAGTTCTATTCCTTGTAAATATTGCTCAATCAGTACTTTCTTCCCTGCTTCCCCGAATTTCTCATCCAGGAGCATCTCTTTAATGCCTTTTTGCGCACTTTCAAGATCCTCACAAATTAACACACCCTTACCCGCAGCCAGTCCATCCGCTTTTATAACAAAGGGTGGCGTTAATTTATTCAGGTATTCCACTGCATCATTGATACCCTCCCGGGTGAACGTGGCAAAAGCAGCCGTCGGGATATTATACTTTTGCATAAATTGCTTGGAGAAATCCTTACTCCCTTCCAACCTTGCCCCTTCCTTACCGGGGCCCACAATTTTGACTGAAGACAATTTCCCGGTCGATTCAATATAATCCCTAAAACCCAAAACGAGTGGGTCTTCAGGTCCAACCACGACAAGATCAATAGATTCCTTTTCGATAAACGTTGCGAGTTGATCGAAATCTGTAACCGCAAGATCTATATTGACTGCAATATTTGCAGTCCCGGCATTTCCCGGGGCCACAAATAATTTGTCACACTGATCTGATTGGGCAATCTTCCAAGCCAGCGTATGCTCCCGGCCACCACTACCCAGTATTAATATTTTCATTAAATAAAATTTACCATTTCCACAATTGAATCATCAAAGTTAGAAAAAGGAAAATATTAATAAAGATTTAATTTGCGTATTCTGACAAGAATTTAATTCTCATTAACCTGATTTCCTCTTCGCTGTAATCCTCATTGTCCTGATTATCGAGTGCATCTTCCAGGCTATCGGTTTCCGAGTTCAGGAAATAATCATACAAGTCTTCCTGTTTTTCTTCATCGAGAATCTGGTCAATATAGTAATCAAGGTTTAGCTTTGTTCCCGAATAGCAAATATTCTCAATTTCCAGAAGTAATTCATCAAAACTGATATTCTTATTTTCAGCAATCTCTTCCAGGTCTACCTTTCGGTCTATCTGCTGAATAATATAAATTTTCATTTTCGATTTATTGACGGACGATTTTACCACCACTTCAGCAGCCGTTGTAATATCATTTTCATCCACATATTTTTTTATGGCGTTAATGAATTCAGCGCCAAATTTGTTCACCTTTCCCATACCCACACCATTCACCTGCGAGAGCTCTTCTTTGTTGGTGGGGTAGGTTGTCGCCATTTCTTCGAGTGAAGGGTCTTGAAAGATGACATAAGGGGGTAGATCGCGTTTTTTCGCCACTGATTTCCTCAGCGCTTTTAATACTTCAAAAAGATCTTCATCGTAGGCTTTTGAATCAATGATA
>JAOUKJ010000876.1 GCA_029882675.1 Cyclobacteriaceae bacterium | reverse complement strand
ACAGACCAAGCGCAGATCATACCCGGGAAAAGATGAAAGAACTGATGGAAGACAATTCTTAATTTTTCGTAACTCATTCCATTTTTCTTTTAAACATTTTTCAACCACTAAACCGTTGATATAAAGAATTAGGTGCCACTAAAATCAAAACCGTAACGACAAGTATGAAAATACCTATTACTTTATATGTGAAAGGCCGACTGTCTTCACTCTCGTAATGCCTGATTTCAACCAATCGTTCCTGGTTATTGATTAAACCTGTAGATACCAGTACGCCAAGAAACAGGATATAAATGATTACCAGATTGGTTATTTCGGTTTCATCACAAAACATCAGTTTTTCTATCCATACCATACCGGGCACATCACTATAATAGTGATATGCCAGTTTACGGTCTTCGGAGACCAACGTGGGAGAAACACCCTCCAGTGACCAGTCTGTTATTTTATCATGGCCAGGCACTTTTCTTTTAAAGCTTTCCCATTCCTTGTAGAGACTATTGGGCATGGGTATCCACAATCCTCCTGGAGTATTAAATTCAATACCTGTTTTGGCACTATACCGACCAACGTAGTGGGAGTTGGGATATTTTGACCGGATGGTAGCAAAAACCAGACAAACAAGGGTTATAGTGATTACCAGGTAATTTTTTATATAGCTATGTTCTTAAATAGGGCTATTATCTATTTCCAAAATTGCTGTGTTTTTACTGTTAACGAAATCCAAAATAGTACTTAATTTTGTTTTTAGCAATTGGGCAATGGACTTGGTTGTGAGGTTACCGGTATTCAACCATATAATTTTAGGAGGAGTTCCTCTAAGTGTATTTATGTCAATGAAATCGGCATCGAAAGTAACAATGGTAAAGTTATTTTTCCGGGCATATTCAAAAATCATATGATCTGACGCATCTTCAAGTCCGACGTGTCGTACCTGACTTGAACCGGAGAACTTTTCATCAACCAGTTTTACAATTCTGGGTGATATATTTTGATCAAACAAAAGTTTCAAGAGGCCACTTTTAAGCGTCTTTCTTTATCAGCGGCAAAGGCCAGACAAGCATTAATCCTCTCTTCTGTAAGTTCTTCAAAATCAGACATTATCTCTTCTTTCGTCATTCCATTTGATAACCAATTAAGCACATCATAAACAGATATTCTGGTTCCTTTCAGGCAGGGTCTGCCAAAGCGTTTATCTGCTCTTATTTCTATATATTTCTGGTAATTCATATGGTAAAGTTACAAAATTTTCAACAATTTATTTAGTGATCAAAAACCCTCCGTAAAGCTCCCCTTCTGTAAAAGGGGAAATCAGGAACATGCTAATGTATCCGACTGCTGGCACAGCAATATAGTAAAAAGTGTATTTGAGGAAGTTCGAGGTATTGGAGATAACTATCTGTTCTATAAAATTTAAAGCAAAAACAGCACTCCTGTCACATTAATCAGATCAAAACCGATATTGACCTTTTTCCCTTCAGGGTTTGTCCAGGGATTGTAGTAAT
>JAOUKJ010000274.1 GCA_029882675.1 Cyclobacteriaceae bacterium | reverse complement strand
TAAGGATGGTTGGGTTGTGAAAATGAAACCTGATAGCCTGGAGGCTGATCTGGCCGCTATGACAACCGGTGATGCCGCTGTTGCAGCATATAAGGAGAAAATAGAGCGTGACAATATTTCCTGTAGCCACATTGAAGGCACAGATGAGTATGAATAGGGAAGGCCCCTGGTAATTTATTTCAGTGATTAAAAACACGAATTATGGGTTTAGACTTAAGTATTAATAAATATGCAGATGTTTCTTACGATGAGAAGGAAAGGCTTTTTGAAGAAGCCAAGTCGGACGATCGCTGGCATCATGTGTTATATGGCTGCTATGAATGCGGTATATGTGTAGCTGCTTGTCCATCCGCCCGGTTTTACGACTTCAGTCCCCGCGTGATAGCGCAGGCGGTGGCTCGCGAAGATGTGGACCTGGTATATACCCTGATGAATGACAGCGTTTGGGATTGTTCACAGTGCTTTTCCTGTGACCGCTGCCCGCGTCAGAACTCACCGGGACAAATCATTACCGTATTGCGCGAAGTGGCGGTAAGAAATGGTTTGCAAACAGCAAAAGATGCGTTGGAAGGCTATGGAAGGATTATTTATAAGATCATGTCCACGGGATCGCAGGTATCACCCGATATGTTACAACCTGATGCTTTTCCGGACTGGGGTGGTCATGTGAAGGAGATTTCTGATAACCTCGATGTCTGGAGAAAGGCGTTACCCCCTGAGACTTTACATACGACCGAAACCGGTTGGGTAGTTGATGATAAAACCATCATCGAGCTTTACCTGATCTGGCATATGACCGGTGTGATGGATCTTATTGAAGGTATCGATGAGGGGCTATTTATGATTCTGGTGGATGTAATGGAGGAGCGATTGGAAGAAGCCGGATATGATGACATAACTTTTGATTAAAAAAAAACGATTATGATACATTTACCTGTACTTAAAGCAGCAGATAGAAAATTTCAGGCAAATCCTGACAATGCACCTACAGAAGACATCCGGGAGGAACTTTTTCAACTGGAAAAGGAAGGGGAGCTTGAAGTGATACGCGTCCCGGAGCCATATATGGAAGTGAAAACCAAATTTGGCAGAATAAAGAAAATACCGGTGGAGAAAACATGGCACCACAAGAGCTGTGGTCAATGTGGACATATCCCCGGGTATTCTACTTCGATATTTTGGCTCAACCGGGCTTTTGGTCTTGATTATTATGATCCTACAGATCAAACCTCTTGTACGGCATGGAACTACTATGCTTCGGCTACATCCAATCCTGAAGCGCAGGCTGCGGTGGCGGTGAGAAATTTTGCAGCAGCCCATGAAGTGGGGTACTTCCCTTTGATTCATTGTGGAACAAGTTTTGGACATTACAAGGAGGTACGTCATGCGCTGGTTCACCAGCCCGAATTAAGGCGTAAAGTGAGAAAAGTAATGGAAAAACTGGGTAAAAAACTGGTTCTGCCCGAGGAAGTTGTCCACTATTCCGAATGGGTATTAGCCATGAAAGACCGGATTGCCGAGCGGCAAGTGGTGGACATGAGCAATATTACAGCCACGGTGCATCCGGCATGCCATTATCATAAACTCATCGAAGAAGATGCGATTTATGATAGTGAAATATATGGCGCACAGCGCACGGCGATCATTACGGGCACCTTGCAAGCGCTGGGGGTTAATGTTGGTGATTACTCCACCTGGTTCGATTGCTGCGGCTTTGGCTTCCGTCATATCCTGGTTTCCAGAGATTTCTCCCGTTCTTTTTCCGTGCAGCGGAAAATTGAAGTGATGATGGAAGAGGTAAATCCCGATATCGTAGTAACCCATGATACGGGTTGTGTCACAACGTTAGACCAAAGTCAGTTTGCCGGTAAAGCTCACGATAAAAAAGTAGGACTGCCGGTGATATCAGATTCACAGTTGGCTGCAATGGCCATGGGGGCTCACCCTTATAAGGTTTTGCAAATGCATTGGCATAATACCGATAATACTAAATTCATGCAAAAACTAGGAATGGATACAGATAAGCTGTGGGCTGAATTTGAACTGGAAACAGATAAAATCAAGCGAGGTGAGAAAGAATTCCTTACCTGGGAAGATGCAGAAAAATAAAATTTAACCGAAAAGAAAATAAAACTATTATGGCTAGTGAAAATATACTTGTAATTGGCGGTGGGCCCACAGGCATGGAAGCGGCACGGGGCATTGCCGACCTGGGTTATAAAGCGATCCTGGTTGAAAAAAGAGATAGACTAGGCGGTACACCCGATGAAGCACAATATGCTGCCCTGACACCCGACCTTCGTAATGCAGAGGAAGCCATTGGAGAAATGGTGGCTGCTGTAACAGATAATCCCAATGTGGAGTTACTTACGGGTACCACCGTAACATCCTCGGAAGGGGAAGTGGGTAACTTTAAAGTGAAAGCCGTTCAGAATGGGAGCGAAATAGAAATCGAAGCTGGTGCCGTGATTGTAGCTACCGGATTTCAACATTTTGATCCGGGAAGGGAAACTCAAAAATACGGATACTATGAGCATGACGATGTGGTCACACTTGTTGATGCTGAAAAATTGCTCAAATCAGGTAATTTCGTCAGGCCTTCTACCGGCGAAAAACCCAAAAGTGTAGCATTTATTCAGTGTGTGGGATCCCGTGACCGCCAGATCGGCAATGAATATTGTTCAAAAGTGTGTTGTGGCATGTCCTCCAAGCAGGCCATTGAAATAAGACAACATGTGCCCGATTGCAAGGTGTATATCTTCTATATCGACATGCGTATGTATGGCTATTGGGAAAACGAGATTTATTGGCCGGCTCAGGAAAAATATAAGGTGAATTATATTAAAGGGATGGCTACAGAAATTATCAAAAAAGGTGACGGTCTGTTGGTGAAAGGAGAAGATACTACCCTCCGAAGACCAATGGAAATCCCCATGGATATGGTCATTCTGGCGGTGGGTATGGAGCCCAGTGAAGGAACCAAAGTGGTTGCTGATATTTTCGGATTACCGAAAAATAAATACAACTTTATAGAAACAATAGGCGGGCCACTAAATACGGTTTCTACTGAAAAGGCAGGCATTTTTGCCGCAGGAGCTTGTACAGGGCCTGCAGACCTTGAAGATTCTGTTTCCTCAGCAGGAGCAGCTGCCATGAAGGCCATTAGCGCCATTCGTAAAATAGGTGTACCAGCGTAAATAATAATTGTTGTGAGTGAATTAATTGATATCGAAGCGGCCAGGGAGTTTATGCGTGAAACCCTGGAAAAGGTAGACAAGGATGAATTGGTAAATATTGCCGGTGAACTTCAGCAGAAAAGTCATTTTCTGAAAAAATACCTGGATGAAAGTTATTTGCTGGGCGCTTCCCAGCTGGAAATTGAAAATGTTTTTAAAACGATCTTTTCCACGCGGCGCCGGGTAATTGACCTGATGAAAACGCATGACCTGGATTCACTGAAACAACAAATATTTACGCTACTGTATGGTGATAATGCGATAGGCGCAAGGTTTCAGGGTTTTTATGATTTTATCGCAGTGGATCTCCACTCGAGTATAAAATCTGATATGACCGGAGAACTATTGCACTTCAATGCACCGGAAAAATACTGGATGTGGAGCAGGTGGATGTGGGATCCCAAAAATAAAACCGGTGCCCTGCCTTTGGTGGCCTCTGAAGGTTTTGACCTCAGCGGACAATCGGTCGGGGAGACCTATGTGAAAGTGGGCAAAGGAGTGGCCTTCGTTCATTCGGTAGCTGAGGCTGCAGAGTTTCAGTTTATCAGCCGGTCGCTTTTCGGGACGGATGTGTTCCTGAGTTGTGTCTATGTCGTTTACGCCTATACTGTACTCAGAATGCGAATGACGCAGGAATTTAATAAGGTGATGCCTGGTCTGGGTGAATTCTCCAGACGGTTACTGGGTGTACACCGCAATAGGGCAGCAGCCTGAATTATGAATCAAATTTTTGAAGCGAAAAAATAATAAACTATGCCAATTGATAAAAACCAAATTATCGAAAAAGAAAAGGCGGTAGTGGACGGCATCGAACTAACAGCCGACTGGAACAGAATGTTCGAACAGCGTGTGATCTTTGACTATGACACGAGCGCGCTGGATAAGGTGACTGACGTAGCCAACGCAGAGTCTATGGGGTGGTGCTACCAATGCGGCAATTGTGTGCCGGTATGTCCTGTGGATAATGTGGGCGAGTACGGTCCACGCAAGATTTTCAGGAGCCTCCAGTTGGGCGTTGACCTCTTTACTTCCGATGAACTTTGGAAATGCACCTCTTGTGCACAATGCCTTCGGGTATGCCCCAAAGAAGTGGATATGATTAAGATCATGCCAGCCATAAGAGAAGAGGCCGTGCTTGAAGGAGATGTGCCCGAAGAACTACAGGAAGCTTTTACCAATACCTTTGAATATGGAAACCCCATGGGCGAATCGCAACGTAAGCGTGCTGACTGGGTGCAAAATGCAGGAGTAGAAGTACCTGTGATGAAGGATAAAAAAGCAGCAGATTTACTGTGGTTTGTGGAATGTTACCCGGCTTATCATAACCGCGGCAAGGAAGCCAGTGTTGCTTTGGCCAAAATACTGGATAAGCTGCAAGCCGATTATGGCATCCTGGGAACCGAAGAAAAATGTTCTTGCGATTCCCAGCGAATAGCTGGTGAAGTGGGGCTTTTTGAAGAATTTGCAGAAGAAAATATAAAAACCTTTAGCAAGTATAAATTCAATAAGATACTGGTCACTGATCCTCATGCCCTGAACGGACTCCGGAAGGAATATCCAAAATATGGTGGAGACTATGATGTGGTACATTATACCACTTACCTGGCACCTTTACTCGATAAACTTAACCTGACCAGATCCCTGGATATCAAAGTGACTTTCCATGATCCCTGTTACCTGGGCCGGCACAATGGAGAATATGCTGCACCACGTAATATTATCAATGCCCTGCCCGGTGTAGAGCTGATTGAAATGGGACGCTGTAAAGAGCAAAGTTACTGCTGCGGTGGCGGTGGCGGTGGTATGTGGCTGGATGGATTCATGGCTGACCACGTGACTGAACGACTGTCTGAAAACAGGGTGAAGGAAGCTGTGGAAACCGGCGCCGACGTGCTGGTGGTTTGTTGTCCCTACGAAGTGTCCCGTTTTGAGGATGCCGTAAAATCAACAGGCAATGAAGGAAAACTCCTGGTGAAAGATATCGCCGAGTTGATTGTTGAGGCAATGGGATAATGCTTTGAAATATAAACAGGTAAAAAATGAAAGAAATAGATAAATATCAGGTACGTACCGATGTGTTTTTCGACCCGGAAACGCATTTCTGGATCGACAAAACAGGCAATAAGGCCGTTGTCGGCATGAGTCCGTTGGTACAGGAAACCAGCGGATCCTTCGTGGCTGTCCTGTTCAATGAAATGGGAGCAGCATTGGGAAAAGGGGAGAGTTTTGGGACGATTGAGGCTGAAAAACATGTTGGACCGTTGAAAATGCCGGTTTCAGGTAAAACCATCGTGTGTAACCAAAAGGTAATCGAAAACCCAAGACTACTCAATACTGATCCTTTTGGAGAGGGTTGGTTGATGGAAATTGAACTGTCTGCTTTTGATAAGGAAGAAAACGGGTTGGTGTCCGGAGAGGAAAATATCACCAGTTGGTTTCAGGCAGAATTGAAAAAGTTTGATGAAAAGGGATGGATAGCACAACAGTAATTGCCGAACAAGACCTAAAAGATGTGGCCTTCAGGGTACGTCAGGAAAATTTCTCAAATGAAATTACCTTTCATGCCCCCGGCCTGAAGCCTTATGAGGTGTCGGGTTTTAAACAAACGAAGCCCAATGCTTTTCTGCCTGTGAGTGTGACGGGTAAAGCCTGTGCCTTGGATTGCGATCATTGCGATTCAAGGATACTTGATCCAATGATTCCTCTTGATCCAAAAAAAGGACTTTTTGACCTTGCCCAAACATTGCATAAGGCC
>JAOUKJ010000273.1 GCA_029882675.1 Cyclobacteriaceae bacterium | reverse complement strand
GGTGTCATATTCAGCGACGGGGTTGAGGCTGATTTTCTGAAATTTAACACCGGGAGTACCGTAACCATTGGTGTGGCGAAGGAGAAAGCGCGGTTGGTTGTTTATCGTGATGCGTAACATTTTCCGCATACTTTAGTCTGTGGAAACAATTCCTAAGCAATTAAGGGCTTTAGCCCATAAAAAAGCGATAATTGTTTTTCGGCTAAAGCCGATAGAAAGGTAGCACAGCTATTTCCACTGCCTAAAGTCAGTGGAAATTAATCCACAATTGGATCTGGATTTACCCTTGTCGTCGAACTTAACAGAGTTAGGCTAATTGCTATTTTTTGGTATATACGTCAACGAAAACAATTCGACGAATTTTTCATACGTCGGTGGGTTGGGCCAGTATTTGTCTTCGATACGCCAGGCGATGAGTTCATTTTTAAAGAGGATGCGGTAATTGAGTTGCAGCCAATCTTCAAACCTTTCTTCATTTTCAAAAGGAGGCAAGACATATTCTATGGTACCATCAGCTGCATAATCTTTTGGCGGCCGTGGTTTGCGACGGGCGGGTACAACATTTTCCAGCCAGGTATAAAATATAGGGGTAGGCTGCAGAATAAGTTTGTGGCGTACTTTTGTTTTCATGAAGACAAATATAAACAGATCGTAGTGAATAGGAAATTGTATTTAACATAATATAAATTATATAACACCCAAAGGAATTTGCGCAATAGGCGCGGTAGCGACTATTTAACATAAAATCAGATATAAACACCGAGCAACGCGAGGTTTTATATCGTCCGATTTTATGTTAAGCAAATTCCTTTACCTTGCGACATACCTCTAAGCGTTACACACTACACATAATATATCATCCAAGCGAAGCTTTGTGGTATATCGTCCGATTTTATGTTAAGCAAATTCCTTTACCTTGCGACATACCTCTAAGCGTTACACACTACACACAATATATCATCCAAGCGAAGCTTTGTGGTATATCGTCCGGTTTTATGTTAAGTAAATTCCATAGCTTCGGGCAGATACACTTACGGAGCGAAGCGGAGTATTTAAAATAAAACCAGCTATTAACACCGCAGGTTTAATATCGTCCGATTTTATGTTAAGCAAATTCCATAGCTTCGGCAGATACACTTAACGTCAGTTTAAGTAAATTCCATCTCTATGCGACTTATACCTAATCCAGCTTCGAGTCCATTTAAAGAGTACTAATGAATTTAAAAACTACTCCAGATGTGACTACTAAGCGCGTAGTCCCTACCTACGAATAGCCTCTTCCCTGCCTTGCTCTACTTTCAGGTGCTCAGTCCTTTTATTATGTTAAATAGAGGAATCCCTCCGATGACTTTTTGACTTGGTTATACTTAACTTTAATTTTATTGGCAGCCATATTGTTAAAAGGATTCGCTTCAACATAATATTATCCTTTAAAAAGCTTCTTGATGAAGTTTAAGATTGGCTTGCGAAAAGCATATCCTACTACAGTAGCAATAGCAATCCAAAGTGGATTTATGTCATAATTTGTTTTATTGGATTCAGTCTGTGTCTTTTTATAGTCTTCTACTAATCCTTCAATTTCTGGTATTTTTTTATCTCTCCAAATCCATTCCTTACATCTTACACTTTTTAAAACTTCAATACTTACTTGATTCTAAATTGCCTCTTTTTTACTTGGATTTCCGTAGAAATCACTCAAGTCAATCGATAAGCACTTCAACTTGTTTTCTTCATAAAGTCCCCTCTTCTCTTCAGAGACCGGATTGGTTACAACTATTTCAATCGCGCAGATTAAATTACTAGAATCATCATAAGAACCTGTTCAGTCCTGCTTCACTTTTAATTCCCTCGAATTCGGGGGAATTAAACTCCTTATTATTAATCTGCTCCCAAATACCAATAAATTCAATCGTATTTTTATTTCTAAGCCACTTTTCAATCAATACAGACCCCTCTTCAAAATGACGAACCATATCAGTAAGAGAGATGAAATCCAGCTCTTTATTTGAAATAACCGTGATTTTGCTGCCCTTTACTTCAATAGTTTTGCTCTTTGTCATCAGGTAATGAGTTTATGTAGTAATAATAATCTATCTGATTAATATTTGCCCTATTTTATTCAAAACGGATCAAATTCAGATGCCTTAAACCCGTCGAATTCGACGAGTTTAAAATTATCATTTCATGCGTACAAGGCAGGGGCATCATACAAAACTTTGTGTGAGAACAATTTCAGGGTTGACAATCCCTCTTGGTTTCACCTTCCTTTCATCCGTATCAATTCTGGTTGACAGGTCGAACCGGTCCAGAACATCTTTAAAAAGCCTGTCCATTCGTTCCAAAAAAGCTTCCTTTGTCTCCTTCAGGTTTTCAGTATAGTACTGTTCACCCACTTTTTAATTTATCAAAATTAAAAGTAATGAAATTAAAATTAATGAATAGGAATGGATATATCTCACTACATGAGATATTAATTTTATATATCCCTGCCCCAAGCTATATCAACCCGCCTTCGATTCACCTCTTCGGGCAGATATAATACAGTAACATCGTATAACATCTAAGGAATATTAGCAATACAATCCACTCACTTAGCGTAGTCGAAGTGAGCTTAAGGGTAGCTTGTTTCGGCTTCGCGTCAATGAACATACTTAAGTCGCCCATGCACATCAACCTCAAATTGGTAAATATCCCAACGTTTGGATTTAGAACGTTCACGTTCCAAGCGTTGAGCAATGATCATCTTATGACCATCTGTACGAATATTGATCATGCCATAATTTGACACAGTGCGTTGGATGACCTCTAGCTTTTCTTCAAGCTTATCACTTGCTTTTTGCTTTTGACTTGCAGTTGCATTGGGGTTGTTGATGATAGCAGAATATTTGTCAATGTCTGTGCGTAGTTCGCGCCTTACTATGTTAGGGTGTTTGATATGTTCATTACCCGACCTGGCCAGTTCTGTAGAAAAAATCAACGGTCTTTCGGATCGGCTAAATTTACCCAATAAACCCAAAGTATCTGGTCGTGGATGGGAATGAGGTTCATTGTCACCGCTGGATACTACAGTCACCAAAGTGTTGGTAGCCTTTAAAAAGGCGGGTAGGATATGTGCACTACCATGATGGCATGCTTTAACAACATCTACCCCAAAGTATTTTTTGCCTTCGTTTACCAGAAATTCTTCTTCTTCTGGTGTTCTTGGTTGAGGATCCAAACCGGTATAATGTTCTAATAGGTATTCTTGGGAAGGTTCGTTCAGATCCCCACCTAACAACATTTTGATTGAACCAATTTCTAAAAGGATTACTACTGAGTGGCCATTCTTGGTATAGCCTGTGCTTGAAAATTTAGGTAGAACCAATTTTCCATTATCCAGTTTTTTTGGCACTGGCCCAAGCAACTTCATTGTAAACCCATTTTGGTCATCAGGACTGTACCCATCCATGTACTTACTTTGTTTATAATCATCGCTTGCAAGTAATCCTATCACATCTTCTACTCTTCCTGATTTTATCGCATCATTGAGCATGTTTGGATATAACCGCCTACCCCTTTTTGCGGCACTCTCAGTGATCGCTTTCAATTCATTTAGAGTTTGTACAAGACTATTAAGATACTTTTTTTTTCCTATTTTCACCTCAGATCCTAAAGTACTTTTACCCCCTTTAACTTGTTCAATAATAGTGTTGTGATAAACCTTCTCTACATGTACATGTTTATCTTCAAAAAGATGTTTAAAGCCATAATAATGGTCTTTATCAGGATGACTCATAATAAAGGATTCGAATTTGAACGGACTGCTAAACTTACCAAATCGCCAACGCAGGAAGCGGTACATGTTATCTTCCTCCCCAGCATCAATTACTATAGCACGGTCTTGAGGTGTTTGGATATGACAACCATCCCCTTGCCCGATGTCTACAAAATTCACTTCTAGCAAGCGATCGGTTTGTAACTGTTCCTTTCTTACCCAACCTGTTTTTCTTCGTGAAAATACTTCGACCCAATTTCCTGATAATCGGTCTATTCTAGCCCAGTCGCCCCATATGAGTTGGTTGATCCCTGTTTTGCCCTTGGTGTCGGTATCATTGCCTTTGGTTTTATACTGAACAGCTGAGGGGTAACTTATGAACATCTGGTCTCCTACTTGCATAACATTTAATGATAGTTTAGAAGTACAAGTTCGATGATGCCATAAACAATTCAAATACCCAACCTTGGGTATTTTGAATGTTCCGGGTTTAATAATGATATCTACAACCAATCACCTCCAAAGCCCCTTCCCTGTACGCATAAACCAACCGGTGTACGCTGTCTATCCGTCTTGAGCAGAATCCTTGTAAATCATGCTTTAAAGGCTCGGGATTGCCAATTCCTGAGAACGGTTCCCGGAGGGTTGCCTTGATCAGTTCATTAATTCGCTTTACCTTTTTCTTGTCGGTCGATTGCCAGTATATGTAGTCTTTCCAGGCTGTACGGGTCCAGATGATCTTCAATCCTCCGCCAGCTTATGTTCTTCTGTCCGGCCGGATTTCAGTTCTTCCAGGCTCTTCATCAGCACCTCACGGTTTTTGCCCTGCAACAGGTAGCTCGTTTCCTTTAACGAATTGTACTCCTCCAGTGACACCAGAACCAAATCCTTGTTGTCTTTGCGCTTGATGATCAATTCCTCTACGTCGTCAACCACCAGATCCAGCCATTTCTTCAGGTTTACCCTCAGGTCTGTATAGTTTACTACTTTCATTTTATTGTTGTTTCTAATAAAAATACGTAAATAAGTACTTAAATAAAAACCTATTTTGAATAGATATGAGATGATAGATTTGAGATTTTAGATGACGACGATCTTTTAAGGCCTCTACCCTTCCGTCGGTAAATAAAACGCGTTCAGTCCTTTTATAATGTTAAATAATGTACCCTAACCGAAACACCATTTCCTGTGTACATCTCTTTGCCTAAATCATTAACAAAGTACTTCAGCCCCAAAAACAGTGATGGCGGTCCTCAATATTATAGCTTTTTCCCGGCTTTTCTGATAGCCATGTTTGTTTTACTCCCTTTGCCTCAAGTTCTTCTTTAATCCTGTTCATTCACTGTCAAATTATTGGAAATCGAATATAATGAAAGGAAAAAGAAATAGATCACTAAGTGAGATGTGAATTTTTGAATTGTTTATTTCCCCGGATTCATTTACATCAACAGATCAAAGTCCCTGTCCCGGTGCAATACCTTCAGGCCGTGTTTTATCGCGTATTGAGCAATCAGGCAATCGTTACTCTTTCTGATCGTCTTTCCTTTTTTTCTTAAAGACCTGTACAGACCGGCGGCTGATAAAGCCATCTCTACTCCATCATCATTTAAAATAGGTAATGCCAGTAAATATTCCCTGACCTCTGCGTATTGTTTATCGTCTCGAATCCCCTGTAAAACTTCCTGAAGTATCGTAGGGCAAATATAAATCGGGCCATCTTGCTCAAGATAAGTTGACAACAGGTCTGTTTCCGGACAATTTATACCGTTGAAAAAGCAAATCCAGACACTGGTATCCACGAGTAAAGGTTTTTTCATATTGACCGCATCTGATCCAGGTCACCCTCCCATTTTACTTTTCCTTTCAGCTTCAACAGGCTTTTACGTTTCTTCATGCTTATGACCTCCTCAGTGCATAGTGTACAACCTCTTTTATTGTCTTTAAATCTGTCAAAGACATGGCTTCCTTTAGCAGGACCGTATCAATTTCGATATTAGTTCGTTTGTACATGATCAATCAATTTTCTTATACACAAATTTATTAATATTTATACACATATCAAAACACCGGATCGACTTGAAGTAATGGACATTGAAGAGTATGAGCCTGTTTCTACGCTTCATGTCCGGGAACATCTTTTAACAAAGGCCAAATTCCTAATGGGCGAACAACATACGATGAGTATTTCGATTATTACAGAAAACGGCATGCGCACTGGAAAATGTATGGCCTGTCCCTCCCTGATTCTGTTTTGCGGAAAATCTACTATAAAAATGCACTGCATGTAAT
>JAOUKJ010000875.1 GCA_029882675.1 Cyclobacteriaceae bacterium | reverse complement strand
CGGGCGACAAGGCATCCGTCTGGAAAAGCTGTATCCCAACAAACAACAAAGGCCCGAGAAATAACCCGACCTGCTTAACAGTTTTTGATCCTTCCATACATCTAATTTTGAAGCTAAAATATTGTGGATTAGCGGTCTTATCAAATATTTTAAGGGAAAGATTTATTTTTAGGTTCTTTATCTTTAATTTACATCGGGTAGTTATTCAAATAAAATTACCCATTGAGATTAGAATTATGAATTTGAGAGTGTTGGTTGTTTTGGTTTTATTGAGTTTCGGTTTGGTGGAAAGTGAACAACAGGAGGAGTTCGCTAATTATTCCCAACCGATTCCCTACGCATCCACCCCGGTAGAAATGGTTGCTATTGAGGGAGGGGTCTTTTCCATGGGAAGTACTTCGGGCAAGAGCGATGAATTGCCACTGCATGAGGTGAAGGTAGGCGATTTGTGGGTGGCAAAGCAGGAGATTACTTGGGAGCAATACGAGGCATTTGTGTTCAAAAGAGAAATCCGGGAGCCCTATGCCGATAGGGAACTGTTGAAAAAATATAGTATTGATGGTATCACCGGGGCTACTACGCCTTATGTGGAGATGAGCTTTGGGATGGGAAAGGATGGGTATCCGGCAGTCAACATGACCCAGTATGCCGCCTTGATGTTTTGTAAGTGGCTTACGGCCAAAACGGGGATTTTCTACCGGCTTCCTACCGAGGCAGAGTGGGAATATATCTGTAAAAAAGGGGAAAGTGAGGAGCCTCTGGATAGTATAGCGGTCTACAAGGAAAACAGCGGAAAGAAATACGCAAAAATAGGAACAACCAAGGCCGACAAGTCAGGAATTTTTGATCTGAAAGGCAATGTGGCTGAATGGACGATGGATCAGTACAGTGATTCTTTTTATAAAAAATCGGGGAGTGATAATCCCTGGAATCGCCCGCAGGTTTTATATCCACGAGTTGCCCGCGGGGGAGCGTGGAATAGTCCGGCGGAGGCCTGCACCTGTAGTGCGCGTATGGCGAGTGATAAAAAGTGGAAGCAACGAGACCCCCAACTGCCTAAGAGCAGGTGGTGGCTGACCAATGCGCCTTTTGTGGGATTTCGTATCGTTCGTCCCGCCAAGGTGCCTTCGGCTAAAGAAATCAAAGAATACTGGCTGGAGCCTATAGAAGATTATGGAATGTAAAAAGTGTGATTATGAAGAATATAAATAGAAGAAATTTTGTCAAAGGGTCGGCATTGGCTACGGGTTTTGCGCTGACCAATCCTTTAAATGCCGGCATCGGTGCTTTTGGAGGGGGGAGTGATACCCTCAAGCTGGCTGTGGTGGGATGTGGAGGCCGCGGTACCGGAGCAGTAAGTCAGGCGTTGAATGCCGATGAAGGCGTTGAGCTGGTAGCCATGGCGGATGCCTTTCAGGATCGTCTGGATAGTTGCTACAGCACCTTATCCAATATTTTTGATAAGAAAAGACTGAAAGTAAAGGATAAAAACAAGTTTGTAGGCTTTGGATCCTACAA
>JAOUKJ010000874.1 GCA_029882675.1 Cyclobacteriaceae bacterium | reverse complement strand
GATCAGACCGGTGCCACCGGCTCTTTTATTGATTACTGCGGTTTTTACCGCATCGGCCAGGTCTGATGCTCCTGATGAGGCCCCGCCAGAGTTGATCAGTCCGGCGCGTCCCATATAGCAATTAGCTACCTGATAGCGTGTCAGGTCAATGGGGTGGTCAGAGTTGAGGGCATCGTACATACCTGCGTGAGTTTTCGCAAACCCTATGGCCGTGAAGCCTCCATTGTTTGTGGCTTGTTTTTGCTTGATGATATCGGCCTGGATGGTTACCCCCAGGTGATTGGCCTGGCCTGTAATGTCAGAAGCCGCGTGATAATCTGTTCCATCTTTTTTAAAACTGTTATTCCGGGCGTAGCACCACAATACCGTGGCCATCCCCAGTTCATGGGCACGCTCAAAGGCCTGAGCTACTTCCACGATCTGCCTGTTGGACTCCTCCGATCCGTAGTATATCGTTGCACCAACAGCAGCAGCCCCCAGATTCCAGGCCTCTTCCACCGAGCCAAACATGATCTGGTCGAATTTATTGGGGTAGGTCATGAGTTCATTATGGTTTATCTTTACAATAAAGGGTATTTTGTGGGCATATTTCCTTGAAACGGAAGCCAATACACCAAAAGTGGAAGCCACCGCATTGCATCCGCCTTCGATGGCCAATTCTACAATATTGGCCGGATCAAAATAAATGGGATTAGGAGCAAAGGAGGCGCCCCCGGTATGTTCTATGCCCTGGTCTACGGGAAGGATGGATAAATACCCACTATGGGCTAACCGGCCGTTGCCAAAGATCGATTGCAGGCTTTTAAGTACTGGGGCAGTACGGTTAGATTCTCCATACACCCGGTCGATAAAATCAGGGCCGGGGGCGTGAACCATACTTTTTGGGATTTTTGGCGTGTTATAATTTAACAAATAATCAGACTCGCTACCAAGCAAGTCAACAATGTTGTCGTAACTTAATGAAGATGCCATGGAAATGTGTTTTTATGAATGATTATATGATTGATGTTAATCGAGTAGCGCAGTTGTACAAGCCTTTAAAAGAAAGGTGTTCAGTAATACTGTTGCATGGGGCAACAGGTGTAAGGATGTAATGTCCTTATTCATCGATAAAAGGGATTACCGTTGAAACCTGACAAGCCGGTGAGTACCCCACCGTTCGTATGAAATATCAAGATTTATTTTGGTATTTGCAACTTGAGAGATATGATATTAATCATATTTGAACAATGTTTTTGTCACGATGGGAGGGGAGATCCACCCATCGTGAAATAATGTATGTCAAAACATAAAGCGCCACAGAAATTAAAAACAACTACCTATCAAAAATCACTCACTTGAAGTCTCATGTCTCAATTCTCACCGCTTTCAATGTTTCCCACACACACACTGTGGCTGCATCATCTGTTCGGTATGCTGGTGCCAGTCGAAGGTGGCGTTGTATTTATTCAGTTCCCACCAGAATTTGGTGCGGGCTTTCTCCGTATTACCGGTCTCGTTCATGGTTTCAGTATCATAC
>JAOUKJ010000272.1 GCA_029882675.1 Cyclobacteriaceae bacterium | reverse complement strand
GGTAAAAATACGTGTGTAATTCATCCCATCGTTGGACAGTGTGCTCAGGTAGGCCTTGTAGTCAAAGTCCTGGTTGAGCACGGCCCCATAGTGTTCTGCCGAAGTAACCAGCGCCAGGGTTTGGCCTTGGTAAAGGAAGTAATGGGGATTTTTCGGATGGAGTTGGATGGGGCCATCGGTGGGGTAGTGAATTTCAGTCTGGGTTGTTTCGCCGGGACTGCAGGAAACCAGTAAGGCGGTGACAAATACCAGTACGATCCGGTTTTTCTTGAGGGCTCTCATAGCGGTGAAGGTTTTGTTGCTATAAAGCTAATAAGGTTTTTGAAATTATTAGCACCAAAGGTTTTTAACCCGGATCATACAATAGTATTTTATTACGGCTTAAAAATGCTTTTTCACACATTTTTTGTGCCTTTTTAACCCTCTAGATAAATCCTATTGCATAAACAGGGTTTAACCCAACCCCTTTTCTCCCCCACACACTTACTGCCTACTGAATTTAAGGTGCCGGATTAGGTATCGCCAAATGCACTTTTTCTATTTCCTCCAGCACCTCGGCGGATAGTTTTAGGTTGATACTGCCTATATTTTCTTTCAATTGATCCATGGTGGTAGCGCCAATGATGTTGCTGGTAACAAAGGGACGGTCATTGACGAAAGCCAGTGACATCTGGGCGAAGTTCAATCCGAACTTTTCAGCTATTTCATAATACTGCTTTGCTGCAGCTATGGAAAGTGCTCCGTTATAGCGGGACAGCTGGGAAAATTTATTAATCCGGCAATTGGGTGTGTCTTTTCCCTTGATAAATTTATCAGTCAGGCGGCCGAACGCCAAAGGAGAATATGCCAGCAATCCGGATTTCTCACGGATTGACATTTCAGCCAGGCCTATTTCATAAGTCCTGTTGAGCAGGCTGTAAGGATTTTGGACACTTTGGCAACGGGGGAGCTTATGGGTGTCTGCCAATTGAAGAAAGCGGGAGAGTGCCCATGGGGTTTCATTTGATATACCAAAATGCCTGATCTTACCCTGATGGACAAGGGTATGCATGGCATCAAGGACACCAAGGAAATTATCTTCCCAGGGATCATTGTCATCATGTATATAGCCCAACTTACCAAAAAAATTCGTTTTTCTGGCGGGCCAGTGTAACTGATAGAGGTCTATATAATCTGTTTGTAACCTTTGCAGCGTTTTTTCAATCGCACCGAATATTTCATCACGTGAAAAGGTTGTATTTTCACGAATATATTTTACATGGGCGCCGGGGCCGGTGATTTTACTTGCAATGATGAGGTCATCGCGTTTGCCCCTTTTTTTAAGCCAGTTGCCCAGAATAGTTTCTGTTGAGCCCTGTGTTTCTTCTTTTGGAGGCACGGCATATAATTCTGCCGTATCTATAAAATTGATGCCCTGATCAACGGCATAATCCAATTGTTCGTGTCCTTGGGCCTCTGTATTCTGGTCGCCCCAGGTCATGGTACCCAGGCATATCTTACTCACTTTTAGGTCTGTGTTTCCCAGCGTTGAATATTCCATGATGTTAATTTTTTAAAGGGTGTCAGTATGTGAAATTTATTCTGAAAAAGTTAAAAGGTGCAAATAAATAATTTTTATTTGTAAAACCCTGAACTGATTGGCTCATACCTCAAAATATTAGCTGATTTTCATTCTTCAGCCTTGTCCAGTAAACGTTTGTCAATATTTTTGGAGGGTGCGGCCCCGAGTTTTTTAATACGTTCGGCCCGCCCTATCAGGTTGCCCCTGCCTTCTACAAGTTTGTTCATGGCTTCCAGGTAAATTTTTTGTGTGGAGTCGAGGTTCTTGCCAATGCTCAGCAGGTCGTCAGTAAAGCCCACAAATTTATCGTACAAGTCGCCCCCCTGACGTGCTATCTCCAGGGCATTCTGATTTTGGTATTCATTCTTCCATATATTTGAAATGGTACGTAGTGTGGCCAGGAGCGTAGCCGGCGAAACCAGTACGATGTTCTTCTCATAGGCATCGGTAAACAGGGAGGGGTCGTGTTGTACACCGAGACTGAAGGCAGGTTCGATGGGAACAAACATCAGCACAAAATCAAGACTTCGCACCTTATATAAATTTTGATAATTTTTGCCACTGAGGTTTTTAATGTGTGCCCGGAAAGCCTGGAGGTGTGCTTTTAAAAAATTCGCTTTATCACCTTCATCATTGGCATTGATGTACCGTTCGTAAGCCGTTAGTGTCACCTTAGAGTCGATAATGATGTTCTTATTATCGGGGAGGTTAATGATCACATCGGGTTGAAACCGTTTCCCATCTTCGGCAGTGTATGAACCCTGAACAAGGTATTCCCGTCCCTTTTCGAGTCCTGATTTTTCCAGAACGGTTTCCAGTATCAGCTCCCCCCAGTTGCCTTGTGTTTTAGTATCACCTTTCAGGGCCCTGGTGAGGTTTTCTGCTTCTTTGGTCATCTGGATATTGAGCTCCTTAAGTCCTTTCAGTTGTTCCCGCAGGGCGGAATTTTGCAGCAGACTGTCCTTGTTGGTTTCATCGATTTTTTTTTCAAAATCTTTCAATCTTTCGCCCAGGGGCCTGAGCAGGTCGCCGATGTTGTTTTTGTTCTGGTCGGTGAATTTTTTACTTTTCTCCTCAAAGATGTCATTAGCCAGGTTTTTGAATTCAACGGCAAATTTTTCCTGAAGTTGTAACACGCTTTTTTGCTGGTCTTCCAGTTTTTCCCGTAAGCCACGGTATTCGGCATCACGGGCGGACAATTGCCTGTTGAGGTCGATGATGTTCGCCCGTTCATTTTGAAGTTGCTGCTCCGTACGGCTTAGGCGCTCCCGAAGTTCCATTTCCCGGGATTGAAACATTTTCAGGCTACTTTTTTCTTCCTGTGTTTCAGCCCCTCTTTTATACTTCAGGATGAGCCACACCGCAGATGCCCCCAGAGTAAGGCCAATAATGAGATAGATTAATTCCACTTTAACATCCAGTCATCTTATTCTTTTCCCTGAAAACGATCAAAGCGGGATGGTGCCTCTTTTCTGGGAAAGGTGTTGTCTTCAACATTTGTATCAGCTGTGGCCAGTTCAGGGTCAAAGACAATGCCAGCCACCTCTTTTTCAAAGGCAAAAACTTTTGTCACTTCAGTTTCGTTATGGCGCCATATTTCCGCAGGTATTTTATGCATTTCCTTTGTTCCATCGGTGAAAGAAAATTCAACGATCAAAGGAGTAACCAGCCCACCGATATTTTTAAATTTCAGTTCGTAGAAGTTTTTCTCAGCCAACTTTTGCATTACTGCTTTATCGTCCATTCTCGCTTTGAATTCCCCGTAATATCTTTCCGGTGTTTCTATCAGGGAGAAATAGTCCGGGCCTTTACTGAAATCAGTTGCTTTTTCACCTTCTTTTTTGTTGCTGCTCAGGCTTTCCTGGCGGGTGCTTACCTGTCCTTCCAGTGAAGTTTGGTCTGTGCGTAGCTTAAACCACTTCACTTCATCAACAGCCACATCTACATGGTCAACAGTATAAAACCAGCCTTTCCAGAACCAGTCAAGGTCCACGCCACTGGCATCTTCCATGGTGCGGAAAAAATCAGCAGGTTTAGGGTGTTTGAAGGCCCATCGTTCGGCATATGTTTTAAAAGCCATATCGAATAATTCAGGCCCCATGACGGTTTCCCTGAGGAGTGTCAGGGCCGCACTGGGTTTACCATAAGCATTATTCCCAAACTGGGTGATTTGTTCGGAATTGGTCATAATGGGGCGGATATTCTTCGGGTCGCCCTTCATATAACCTATCATTCCGGAGGGAGATCCCCAGGTCAGGTCGAAATCCGCATAGTGGGTACGAAGCGTTTCTCTTTCCAGAAAAGAGTTAAGTCCTTCATCCATCCAGGTCCACTGGCGTTCATCCGAATTGATGATCATCGGAAAGAAGTTATGTCCCACTTCATGTACAATTACACCCACCATGCCTTCAAGTACCCGCTGGCTGTAGGAGCCGTTTTTTTGTGGGCGCCCATAGTTAAAGCAGATCATCGGATATTCCATGCCCTGGTTGGCCGCGTGTACCGAAATGGCTACAGGGTACGGGTACTCAATGGTTCTTTCCGAATAGGTTTCAAGTGTATTTTTTACTGCTTTGGTGGATTCTTTCTCCCATAAAGGATTGCCTTCTTTGGGATAAAAAGACATGGCCAGGGGTGTTTTATCGCCTACCTTCACAGCCTGTGCGTCCCATATATATTTGCGGGAGCTGCAAAAGGCAAAATCACGTACATCTTGTGCATGAAAAGTCCAGGTGCTGGTCTTATTGGAGTGCGATTTTTCTTTTGATTTGACTTCCTTTTCCGTAACGATGATGACAGGCTGATCAAAACTTGTTTTGGCCTGTTCAAACCTTTCCATCTCCTGTCGGGTGAGTACATCCCGGGCATTTTGCAGTACACCTGTAGCGCCTACAATGTGGTCTGATGGGACAGTAATATTCACCTTGAAATTGCCAAAAGTAAGTGCAAATTCACCACGACCAATAAACTGTTTGTTTTGCCATCCCTCATAATCGTCATAGACAGCCATACGTGGGTACCATTGTGCGCACGTATAGGCATAGTTGCCATCTTCCGGAAAAAACTCATAGCCTCCACGGCCATTTTCCATCATCCGGTCATAAATATTGTATGACCATTCGATGTGGAACTCAAAACGATCACCTGTATTCATGGGTTGCGGCAGGTCTATGCGCATCATGGTATGGTTAATCATTGTTTTAAGGGCATTTCCCCGGGTATCATTAACTCCATAGATTTTATACCCGCCTTCGTAATCATAGATATCTGTTCCACTGAAAAACTTTACGGGGATAGAGTCCCTGATACGGGAGCTGCTCACCTGTTTGCTGAATGCATTATTTTCTCTTACATTCTGATCGAGTTGTACCCATAAATATTCAAGGGTATTGGGGGAATTGTTGTAGTAAGTGATCTTCTCCTTGCCTGTCAGTACCTGTGTCTTGTCATTGATGGTGACGTCGATTTCATAATCTGCCTGTTGTTGCCAATAGGCAGCCCCCGGAGCGCCGGATCCTGTGCGGTAGGAGTTGGGAGTGGGGAGCGTTTCACCCAGTTGTTCAAATTTCCCTTTCCATTCCTGATCCTGGCTGTAAGCTGTAATGGATAGCAGTGCCAGGGAAAATATTATTAAAGTTCTCATTTTTTCTTTGAATAAGGTCTTTTTTTTGTTCGTTTAGCGAATTCCTTTTTATTGAATTACCGTTGTTGAAACTGATCAAACCGCGATGGCGCCTCTTTTTTGGGGAAGGTGTTATCGTCCAGGTTGGTATCGGCAGTTTCTTTGTTGGGATCCAGCACAATATTGACGACTTCTTTTTCAAAAGTAAACACCTTGGAGACTTCTTGTTCATTGTGACGCCATATTTCAGCAGGTATGCGCTCAGTTTTTTTGGAACCATCGGCAAAGGTGAACTCTATGATCAGGGGCATGACAAGGCCGCCTGTGTTTTTAAATTTTAATTCATAAAAGTTTTTATCAGCCAGTTTCAGCATGATGTCTTTTTCATTGAGCCGGTTTTGAAATTCACCGTAAAACCTGTCGGGAGTTTGCGTTAATGAAAAGTACTCCGGGCCATTAGAGAAATCTTCCCCATTGCCTTCTTTCTCTTTTTTTGCGCTTAGGCTTCCCTTTTTTGCCGATATTTGGCGTTCTACACCTTCTTCGTTGGTACGCATTTTATACCATTTCACTTCGTCAATGGCCAGATCCACATGATCAACGGTATAAAACCATCCTTTCCAGAACCAGTCCAGGTCTACTCCGCTGGCATCTTCCATCGTCCGGAAAAAATCAGCGGGTTTGGGATGTTTAAAAGCCCATCTTTCCGCATAGGTTTTAAAGGCCATGTCGAATAATTCAGGCCCCATGACTGTCTCACGCAGGATGGTCATGGCCGTGGCCGGTTTGGCATAGGCATTATTGCCAAACTGCATGATTTGTTCCGAATTGGTCATAATGGGGCGGATAAATTGTTTGTCTCCTTTCATA
>JAOUKJ010000006.1 GCA_029882675.1 Cyclobacteriaceae bacterium | reverse complement strand
TTTTTGAAAAAGGAATAAACAGGCTCGTCCACATTAAGAGTAGCATAATACCTGACCATATATGCCATAAAAAAAGCCAAAAAAGGAGCCTCCATCAATGTAATAGCCAGGTACTGTTTATTCGAAAGTTTTGATTTGACATCGCGATGAAAGAACACTCCTGCCTGCCTCAATTTTCCCGGAATTTTCTGTGTCACTTCGAGGGGTTCCCTGCTATGTTTGATTTTCGGAAGCTTAATATTATCTTTAAAGTACTGATACCATTGCCCCGGAGACACTTTCCGCACCTGTGTAAGCCGGCCATATTCATTTACAATCCGGGTTTCGATAATATCAAAAACCTGTTCGGGATTTATATTTCCACATTCCGGGCAGCCCCCTTGTGTTTTATTGGCCGCATTAATGATCTCCTTAAAGTAAACAACGGCCTCGACAGGATTTCCATAATAAATTTCCAATCCGCCGGCATCAAGAATCAACAGCGAATCAAACATTTTAAAGATATCGGAAGAGGGCTGATGAATAACAACAAATATCATTTTCCCCTTGAAGGAAAGCTCTTTGAGCAAGTCCATTATATTTTCAGAATCGCGGGAAGAAAGCCCGCTTGTGGGCTCATCCACAAATAAAACGGCCGGTTCACGGAGCAATTCCAGGGCGATATTGAGCCGCTTGCGCTGGCCCCCGCTAATGGTCTTGTCAAAAGCTGAACCCACCTTAAGGTGTGCCGTCTCCGATAATCCCAGACTCTGTAAAATCCGGCCAACGAGTACGGCATTTTCTTCTTTGGTGTTATCTTTAAAGGTGAGTTTTGCAGCAAAATTCAGGTTTTCAAAGACAGTAAGCTCAGCGATCAGTAAATCATCCTGTGGTACAAAACCAACCACGCCTTCCATCTTTTCAGGCTCATCATGCACATTGACACCATTTATTATCACCCTTCCACTTGACGGCCGTTCACTCCCGTTAAGCACATTGAGCAAGGTTGATTTCCCGGAACCACTCGCCCCCATTAACCCGATAAGTTTTCCCCCTTCTTCTGAAAAATGAATGTTTTGCAGACCGGCCTTCCCGCTTCTAAAATGATAAAATATATGTTCGGCTGAAAACGTTACCCTGGACATCTCCTCACTCATCAAAAAACGATTGATGACATCACTATAATAAATGGTTTTTATTTTATTCCCCCTGATGGTACTCCCTGTTGGAAACATGTCAATTGTACGACTTCTAAAGGGAATTCCATTGAGGTACAAGGTTGAAATTCCGAGATATTTAATGAAGTACGTTTCAATGTCAGGTATTCGCAATATCGCAATAATGCCCGTCAGGTTCTTGGCCGTCATCACCGGGCCGGCCACTGCCGACTGTCCGGATCCCTCATCTATAATCAGCATATCCTCGGTAGACAAGTCTTCATAATCTTCGCCGGTAACAAAGCCCCGCAAAGAATCCAACTGGTTTTTAGAAAGCTTCAGCGCTTCTGCAATATAAAACATCAGGTTTTCCTGACGTTCAGATATTTCCCCACCGGAGTAAATCAGCTCAATAATCTTTATGACCAGAATGAGCTTTTGAGTGATGGTAAGTGATTTGTTTACTTCTTTTGATATTTTTATGATATTGCTCCACTCGTCAACAAAAACAAGGGTTTCATCATCAACATCCAACCCCGACTTTTTTTCCACCTTATATTCGGCCACATATTTATCAAATAACCTCAGGTAGTGACCTACAGATTCCTGATTGAGGTGAACGAGGAGAAATTCGCTGATATTTTCCCTTTCAGCATCAGTTATTCGCTCACGAGCCACAATAGCAAAAAGTTTTATTACAGCACGTAATAGTTCCTCACTCATACTGGTATATTACTGTTTGGTTAAAAGCAAAGCTTAAATTAGGGAATAATTCTGTTTCCAAGCAACATTAAATCCAATTTGTACGTGACGTTAATTCTTAAAATTTTCACGAATGCCCTTCATAAAAGTATATCCTCTTTACAAAAAGCCTGACTTCGTTTTTAATTGACAGAAAACAAAGCTTATATTTGCGGCTATTTTTATTAAACCAGACCAAAACAAAATTCGTAATTATGAAAAAAATATATCTGGCAATAATTGCCTGCATGTGGGTTTCTCTGTCTTTGGCACAAAAGCCTGTCATTGAATCCAGCCAAATGAGTTTCACCGTGGATACCGTAGTTACGGGTCTTGGCGTATTATGGAGCTTTGAGTTTATCAGTGATGATGAAGTCCTGCTGGCTGAAAGAGAAGGGCGGATGAAAATTTACAACCTGGGCACCAAGGAACTTCGGGATGTTGAAGGGCTCCCTGAAATTGTCGCTAAAGGTCAGGGAGGACTTTTTGATATTGAACTACACCCCGATTATAAAAACAACAAATTTATCTATTTCTCATACTCATCACCCAAACAAGATGGTGAAGAAGGCGAAGGCCAAAACACGGCTTTTATGCGTGCCCGCATCAAAAAAGATAAACTTGTAAATAAAGAATTGATTTTTAAGGCCCTGCCTAACTATGAAACCAACCACCACTTTGGAGGACGTATAGAATTCGACCGGGAGGGTTATTTATACCTTTCTGTCGGCGATCGCGGGGGTCGTGACTTTGTACAGGAAATGAACAACAACCGGGGGAAAATTTTCCGATTACATGATGACGGTGCTGTTCCGAAGGATAATCCTTACGTAAATACACCCGGTGTAAAGCCTGAAATATATTCCAATGGTCACAGGAATCAACAGGGTATGGCCATGAATCCTGAGACAGGAGAGATCTGGGAGCATGAACATGGACCAATGGGAGGAGATGAAATCAACATCATAAAGCCCGGCGTAAACTACGGCTGGCCCACGATCTCCTATGGCGTTAATTATAACGGCACCTCCTTTACAGACCTCACCGAGCAGGAAGATATGAGTCAGCCGCTTTATTACTGGCTACCCTCTATTGCCCCTTGTGGCATGGAGTTTGTAACAAGCGATAAGTACCCTAACTGGAAGGGCGATCTGCTGGTGGGATCCCTGAAATTCAGAAATCTGGTGCATTGTGAAATTTATGAGAGCCGGGTTTTACATGAAGAAGTCGTGCTGGAAGGGATTGGCCGTGTTCGCTCTATTCGTCAGGGCCCGGATGGTTTCATCTATGTGGGTACTGAAGGCCCCGGCATGCTGGTTAGGTTAGTGCCTGCTGAAAAGGTAGAAGAAGAAAAATAGTATAGACCTGTGGTAAGTCAGGGTGGCTGAATATTCATAAACAGCTCACCCTGACCACAAGTGTTTTGTTAAATTATATTTTGCGTTTATATTTATTAAAAAGTTAAAGTATGCGAGTAATTATTGTAGCTGTCGTTTTTTTTATTGCCTTGTCTGGTTTTTACTATCAGGACAATTATTTGTCAGAAAGCGTCAAACGGGGCCAGGGTATTTTTGAAATGTACTGCATTGCCTGTCACCAGGGCGATGGAAAAGGCATACCCAATGTATATCCTCCTCTTGCCGGTTCTGATTATCTGCTGGAAAACACAGAAAAAGCCCTTGAAGCGGTCAAATACGGATTACAAGGCGAGATCGAAGTAAATGGCGTTAAATACAACAACTACATGTCTATGCTTGGACTGGAAGATCAGGAAGTTGCCGATGTCGTAAATTATACACTCCGTGAATGGGGTAACTCCTCAGACAAGGTTATACGCATTGAAGACGTAGAAGAAGTGACCAAAGCCAAAGAAGGAGCTACCGCTAAAGACTAGACTCATCTATTTTTCTTTTTGTTCGAGTAGTTTCTTTACATATTTCCCGATAATATCGAATTCCAGATTTACTTTATCACCCACTTTTAATGCTTTAAAGTTGGTGTGTTCGTAGGTATAGGGAATGATAGCCACTGAAAACGCATTTGTTTCACTATTGAAGCAGGTAAGGCTGATGCCATTCACCGTCACCGAGCCTTTTTCCACAGTAGGGTTTTCAGATGGTTTATGGCCGATTTTATACAACCAGCTTCCTCCTTCATCACTGACACTCAGAACCTCTCCCACCGTATCGACATGCCCCTGTACGATGTGTCCGTCAAACCTCCCATTGTTTAACATGCATCGTTCGAGATTTACCAATGTCCCGGGTTTCCAGACACCCAGTGTTGAGCGCTTTATTGTTTCATCAATGGCTGTCACCCAATGACATTGCTGTTCCTGCCGGGTCACGGTCAGGCACACCCCATCGTGGGCTACGCTCTGATCAACCTTCACTTCACTACTTATACTACTCTCTATTTTAAAATGAACATTACTACCCTCCTTTTCGATGGACTTCACAACACCCTGAGATTCTATTATTCCTGTAAACATTGTTGATCTGATTTATTTATAAAATAATTAAAATAATTTTCCCTGTACCCCCCTTTTTAATTCAGGATATTCAAACAGCTCGAGTGCCTGTGGCACATTGCCCATGGCCTCCGGGCCTTTCAAACGATGAACGGTATAATCTGTCAGCATATTGACCGGATATGGCCGGATCATGTCAATCACATTCTCCTGATCACTGATCCAATCTTTTTCACTTTCTTCCGGGACAATTAACGGCATTCTTGGGCCTCCTCTTTTGAGGACTTTGGGATTGTTATGAACCACTGTCATACGTTCATTAGCTGCGGTGGTAACGATGGAAAAGGTATATAAAACCATTCCGTTTTCCCCGTTTTCCCACCTGTCCCAAATCCCGCCCAATGCCATTGGCTGATCATCTTTTCTTTTGAAATAATAAGGAAAAGTCCTGCCTTGGTGGTGGTGATACTCAAAGAAACCATCAACAATGACCAGGCATCTCCTTTCTTTTGCAGATTGGCGGAAGGCCGGTTTATTCCAAAGTGATTCCCCCCGGGCATTGATTGTTCCTGATCTGATTTTTTCAGCCTCTTCCCATGATTTTGACCAATTGGGAATCAGTCCCCATGTGTACATTTGCATCAGGTCTGGCCGCTCACCCGTCACTACAGGCACTGGAGGGTGCATAAATCCATTCGTATGGTAAACAGGGGGAAATCGTTTTTTAATGTCCTCAACATCTTCTTTACTTCCATACCTTTTCGCATAATCCGTTTGCCGTTTTGTGAGGTATGAAATATCGTAACACATATCAGTAATTGACCTTTACGCCGAGGTTTTTACCTAGTTTTTTAAATTCCATGTCCCACTCTTCATTTTTAGATTCGGGATGGCCATAAATACTTTTCGCCATATAAAAATAAAGGTTTTGACTCCTGCTGAGGTTGGGCGTCAGTCCGAATTTTTCCAGATAACTAAAAAATACATTAAGCTGGTGCAATCTGGAAACATCATAAATATTTTTAAAAATACTCATCATGGTCCTTTCCACCCGTTCTCCGGCATGTTTTTGTAAGGCCAGGCTATCATCAATTCTAAGATCCCACTTTTCAAATTCATCAAAAATCCTGGCCAATTCACTCAGCTCTATTTTTTCCTTGTTAAAGCTGTTTCGCAGGTCAGTATTGAGCACATATTCAAGGGTGGTAGTATAGGCATTCGGTATGGGTATTTCCGATGTCAACATCATATTCAGCAGGGGATAATCACGCTTATAAATGTTCCGGTAGGAATCTTCCACCTGTTCAAGGTTTTCCGCCAATATTTGTGAAATCACCTTCCTTTTTTGGTCTTTAAACAAGTGCCACAAAGTGAATTTTTCCTGTCCAAAATACTTTTGCATCAGCCCGATCACATCAGCCACCCTGCTTTCGTCAAAAGCCATACTTACTTCTGCACACATCTCGTCAAAATAATCACCTTCCATATCCAATGATATGTACCCAATGATATTATGCTGGCCCAGATAAAGTGCCACAAATGAAAACTCCATTTCAACGTAAGTAACATCTGACCTGACTTGCGTCACGCCCATCACAAGTTGTTGAACCCCTCCTTCTTTTTTATCAAAAAACTTATTGATCGCTGTGTAATTAAAAATCTGAATGGATTCCACATCAGGTTCAAACAGTGTGCTCACGGCATAATGCATACCTACTCTTTGCAAGTCAAGGCGGGTGGGCTCTACAAACTTGTAATACACATGCTCAGCATTACGTAGCTCAGGGATATTGCTTTTTACGCTTTTTAGCTTTTGCAAAAAATCCACCTCCAAATCAGTGCCGGTAAGCTGATAATACAGTTGTATGACCCGACATGCATATTGTAATATTTGTATTGTCTCTATTCTGGAAACTTCTTCAAAAAACCAACCGCAACTCGTGTACATCAATAAGGCATGTCGCTGAAGTTCAAGCCAGCGCACTCCTTTGTTTATTTCCAATTGTTTATCCGGGTGCGTATTGAGGTAATCATGCACTTTTTTGCTCGTAGAGCGCTCCAGTATTACATCGATGTATTTATTTCGTGCCTCCCAGGGATTTTTCAAAACTTCCCTTGCCTGGGTTTCAAAAGACTTGTTAACTTCATCCCTGAGCCAGTCAAGTGCCTCCCTCAACGGCTCCCGCCATTGTTGGTTCCATCCGGGCAATCCGCCGGAATTACACCCACAGTCAGACCTCCATCGTTCTATCCCGTGCATACAGCTCCAGGAGCTGTTTTCAACAATTTCACATTCTCCAATTTCGCCACACTTTTCAATGTATTCCCCGTAATTAGTCAGAATGGCATCACTATTATTTTCTATATAATTTATACCAAAAGCCAGGGCCATATCACCATACCTGTGGTGATGCCCATAACTTTCACCATCTGTCGCAATATGAACGAGTTGGTCACCATCATCATCATCATCAAATCCACTCAGCAACTGGTTTGCAAATTCCTTCCCATCGTTGAGCAGGTGATTGAAAGCAACTGAACGTGATTTTTCCCCATCATAAAAATAGATGATTATTTCCCGGCCGGAGGGTAATTTACAGCGGTAGGGCATTCGGGTATTCACCGGTTTTTGTGACGTATAGGTCATCTCCATGTCTCCCGGCCGCTTAAACGCCCCGGCCTGATGTGGCGCCAGTACTGTAAACTTTATTCCATTGACCACAAGCACCTCAAGCGTTTCGATATCAACGGCTGTTTCAGCAAGCCACATCCCTTCAGGATGCCTTTTAAACCGGTGTTCAAAATCCCGAATTCCCCAAATCACCTGCGTTTCCTTGTCTTTCCTGTTGGCCAGTGGCATGATGATGTGATTATATACCTGTGCCATTGCTGAACCATGCCCAGAAAACCGTTCCATGCTCAATTTGTCGGCTTCAAGAATGCTCTGATAGGTCACAGGATCTTTGGTTTCTAACCAGGAAAGCAGTGTAGGCCCATAGTTAAAGCTTATCTTTGAATAGTTGTTCGTGATATCAATAATCGTACCTTCTTCATTTAAGATGCGCGAGGCCGTATTAGGCCCGTAACACTCTGAAGTAATCCGCTCATTCCAGTCATGAAAGGGATGAGCAGACTCCTGCAGCTCCACCTCTTCTAACCAGGCGTTTTCCCTTGGCGGTTGATAAAAATGACCATGAATACATATATACTTACCCATCCTTTTTTATTATTTTATATGATCAGGGTTGGTTATTCCGATCAGTTAATATACCTGAACTGAAGGTATTTTATCACCTCACCGGCCTCCCTGAATTTTTTTTCATACTTTGTTACAATATCATAACAATCTGCACTGTAATCCGAAGAATACAAATCGAAGCTATACTCCAGGGCACAAATATCCTCCCTTGCTTGCAATACCTCAAGCGAATACTCAAAAAGGCCCGTATTATCTGTCTTCAATCGCACAAGTCCACCGGGCGATATTATTTGTTTATAAACATCCAGAAAGCGGGAATGCGTAATCCGCCTTTTGGCATCACGTTTTTTTGGTCGGGGATCCGGAAACATCAACCATATTTCGCTCACCTCTCCCGGGCCGAAAAAATCCATCAGATGCTCGATTTGCGTTCGTAAAAAAGCTGCATTTTTCAAATCCTCCTCCAAAGCTATGCCACTGCCCTTCCACAGCCGGTCACCTTTGATATCAACGCCGATAAAATTACGATCATTAAACAGCCTGGATAAACCCAATGTATATTCACCCCAGCCACAGGCCAGCTCCAGTGTGATGGGTTGGGTATTTCTGAAAAAATCACTTGCCCATTTTCCCTGAAGGGTTTTATACCCTGTTTTACCAGGCTCAATCACATTGTCCCTGAGCAGATTTTCAGCAAACTTATTTTTTTTTCCCCTCATAAACTACGTGTATTATAGCCCCTCAATTTCAGCAACAGTAAAGGTACTTCCGCCAACAAAAATCAAATCCTCATTATTCGCCAATTGACGCACCGTCTTTAAAGCCTCATTTACATCCGGAATGACCCGGCCCTGAAGCTTAAATTGGCCGGCTTTCTCCATCAACATATCCGCAGCCATGCCCCTTGGAATATTTGGCTGGCAAAATATATAATTTGCCTTTGCTGGCAGCAAGGTGAAAATATCGTCAAGTTCCTTATCTTTTACCACTCCCCAAATTATCCATAGTTGCCGGTGGCTGATCGTTAATAAATGACTGATCGTCATCCTTACCCCTTCAACATTGTGTGCTGTATCACAAATACTTAAAGGTTCTGTATTCAAAACCTGCCACCTCCCTTTTATTCCTGTCAGGCGGATTGTGTTTTCCAAACCATGTTTGATCGACTCTGCCGTAATTTGATCAAATTTACTTTTTAAAACATCCAGTACACCCAAAACCCCGGGTATATTCTTTCTTATATAATGGCCTTTGAGCTCCGGGTAAACTTTTTCTAAAAAAGGAACACCTTTCCGTCTGATCAAATAGCCATTTTTCAACAGGTCCAAATCATAAATATCCTGGCTGTAATATATCTCTGTTCCTGCACGGGCGGCCGCCTGTTCAAAAACTACCCGAAGATCTGTTTGTTTCTCACTGATAACCACAGGTGAATCTTTTTTTATGATCCCTGCCTTTTCACCGGCAATTTTTTCAAGTGTGTCTCCCAGGTATTGCTGATGATCCATACTGATATTGGTGATCAGTGACACCAGGGGATGAAGAACATTAGTAGAGTCCAACCTTCCACCCATACCCACTTCTACAATAGCAATATCTACTTTTTGGCGGGCAAAATAATCAAAAGCCATGGCCACTGTTATTTCAAAAAACGAAGGCTGTACCGCCTCAATCAGTGCGTGATTCTGATTCACAAAATTAAGAATGTAATCCTGATCGGCTTCCTGTCCGTTTACTTTTATCCTTTCCGTGAAATTCTTCAGATGTGGCGATGTGTATAAGCCCGTTTTATAGCCTGAAGCCTGCATAATCGCAGCAATCATATGCGAAGAAGTCCCTTTGCCATTGGTGCCTGCTACATGTACAGCAGGAAACGAGTGGTGTGGGTTTCCCAACGCTTCCAGCAAAGCATATGTACGCGATAAATCTTTATGAAAAGCCGCCTGTCCGATACGCTGAAACATAGGTAATGCACTGAACAAATACTCAATGACTTCCGGGTATAACTTAAATTTTTTCATTCCTAAAAATTTGAACCCACAAATATCGGAATTCCCGGGTTTATCACGGAATGCAAATTCAATTTTAAAATATTTTTTTTCCGGAGCAACATGAATTCCCCCCGGAAATACCTGATCAGGGAGGGGTTACAACCACTTTAGCTGTAATCGCTTTACCCAATCCCGACAATTTGATAATGTACAAACCGGCCAGTAAATCAACTGTACTCAGTTCGACAAGCTCAACATCCGGTTCCATCACTATACGCCTCACCATTTGCCCACGGGCATCGATCAATTCCAATGATTGATAGGCCTCCGTCCCCGGACTTACAAAAATACGTCCTTTTGTTGCGGGATTGGGGTAAATACTAAAAAGTTGAGGCCCCGTGACTCCGGGTATATCACAACCTGAGGCAGCCGTATCCACGGCAATCCTTATTTTATCAAGCAAATTATATGTCCGTTGGCCCGGGCATTCTGTAGCACAACCGTCCCGATGGCCGGCAATATGGCCAAGGTCGGGATTTGCCGCATGAGTCTCTGTTCCGTATATAGACAATGTCTCTTTACTTAGTTTCCACGCAATAAGCAACACTAAAGATTCCAGTGCTTTTTGGGGTGGATCCACATTGGTATAAGTACCCAATAGGCACACTCCCATGGTACCGGAGTTTTTACCACAAAAATGGGCGCCACGCACATTATCCTGTTCTCCAATATCCGGATCACGTCCTTTAAACAGTGTGCCGTCAGGCGCTATGAGATAGTTATACCCAATGTCAGACCAACCCCGCACATCGGTATGATACAAATAGATGGCACGGACAACTTCATAATAATCGGCAGCACTGTTGGCACCGGCAGAATGGTGTACGATGATATGTTTAACAGTGGTAAAAGATCGCGTATATACCGGGGCAGGAAGGCCGGTACGCCAGGCCGTTTGATCTATAGACACTGGTTCTGAACAATCGCCCGTGACGTCCTCCTTTTGCTCATACCGCCATGCAGGGGTCTGTTTCAGCTGACTGTTGATCAAAAAAACCTCTACCCTGCCTTGGTATCCGCTGATGATCAACTCACATTGCCCTGTTGCTCCGGCCAAATGAACAAGGCCCACAGGTTTCATCCCGTCAACATGTTCAAAGTGAGGATCCTCTTCCAGGGCAAATTGGTCACCGGTAGCCTCCAGGCTAAATCCGTTGAGATCAGCATGGCCTTCAACGCTAAAAGCCACAGCATTAAACAAAAAGTTATCACTCAATAAATATGTTCCATCTGCGTCCACCTGCAGCGTGGCTTTTTTTATACGGTCTGTGCGTTGCCATTCATAGTGAATAGTAACACTTTGTCCGTACAGATAATGACCAAAAAAAACACTGAGGTATATTAAATACTTACCCATTAGATAAATTATGTGATAAAGATAGCAACTTTACACAGATAATAATAGTCACTATTTTAGTTATACCTAAAATCCACAAGCGTACTTAAGGGATTAAAGAAAAAGATGTTTGCCCGCCCCCCTGGGCGGGCAAACATCTAAAATAATTTTTTTTGTTGCACTTGAACAGGTGAGTAACCTTTAACCTGAATAAAAAAAACCTCCTGAAAAATCAGGAGGCCACTTAACCCATCATTATTATAAAAAAAATCTATTCTCCATCTTCCATTTTTGCCTCCCTTTCTTCGGCAGCTTTCATCCACTCAGGCAACAGGGTCTTCTGAAATTTTTCTTTTTCCAGTTTTAGCTTTTCCACATCCATCCCGATAAAAGCCTGGGCTTTTTCCTTTGTTGCGATGTCGGGGTATGGTACTTCTCCTTCAAAGCCAAGAGCGATTAAAAGTCTGGCGAGTTTAATCCTACCCTCTTGTGCAACATCAATACCTGTACCGATGACACGTCCTATTTCTACAGGGGAGTGAAAAGAACCCCCATGTGAGGCAGCTGCATAGTCCCAACGCCACTGCGCATGCCGAATATCCTGTAATATTTCAGCCATTTGCTCTTCCGTTGCCCCCAGATCCCAGGCTGTTTTTGCCTCTACGTGGGCACGAACAAGGAGTTCTTCCAGTTTATCTCTGTTTACGATGATTCTGTTTTGCCGGTCATAAACATCCCTGATGAGGTTTTCGGATTCTTCACGGTGACACACCTGGCAACTGTTGGCCACATTATTTAGAGGTGATTGAATGTGATGGTCTGTGAATTTTTGGCCACCCTCTGATTTATATGGCATATGGCAGTCGGCACAGGATACTCCCCTTTTGGCATGGATACCCGTCAGGTAGACTTCATAGCCCGGATGTTGTGCCTTGAGCATGGGCGCCTTGCTGAGGCCATGTGTCCAGTCCTTAAATTCTTTTTCATCGTAGTAAGCCTCCATTTCCTCAACAGAAAATCCATTTTCCCAAGGAAAAGTGAGGTAGGGAATGCCTTCTTTTTCTGGTATTTTCGTATCGAAATAATACTCCACATGACACTGGGCACAAACCAGTGAGCGCATCTCCTGGTGCGTAGCCTGATTTATGTCTTTACCCATAGCCTCGAAAGCCTCGATCAAAGCCGGCCGGGTTATTTTTAAGTTCATGTTCTTTTCATCATGACAATCCGCACAGCCAATTGCGTTGACAACCTCACTACCCTTGGAAGCCCACTTGCCTTTGTAGAAATTATCCACACCAATCTCACCCATCAGCCGCGGCACATCCGGGCTCTTACAAGTCCAGCAAGTACTTGGCATGGGGCCATCATCAGGGCCTGTAGGCCCACCTGTACGCAGTGAATTCTGCAAATCTGTGACCGCATAGGTATGTCCCCTTCCCTGATTGTAGTCTTTGGAAAAACCATAACCTGCCCAAAGTACGACCAACCGGGGATCTACTTCCAGCATATCGATCATCGCATTTCCGTTGTAGGCACTTTTAAAAAGTGTATCGGCATTTTGCAGGTATGACTGATACTCCCTTGGGAAATTCTCACCCCAGACCTTATTTCTGGGCTCGTTGAGCCCAATCTTCACCTTTGGCGTGTAGGCAAAGGCAGACTCTGACTTGCGCTCCAATATGGAAGAAGCCAGCAAACCCAATGAAAATACAACTATTATGGTCAGGGCAAAAAGAACCCAGTTTCTAACTCTCAATTTACTTCGTGTATTCATCTTATTGTTCTTTATTTTGGTAATTCTCTTTTAATTGTTCGTCCAGCCATGCCGGGATCCTGACATCTTCTTCCAGCTCTTCATCATTCACAAAGTTTACTGTAGAAAGGCTGCGTTGCTTTCCATGAGGCACTTCCCGGTGGCACTCCCAACAGGCCCGATCAGTGCGGTGAGCAAAGTGACCATCAACCTGACTGGCAAGTTTGGCGTCAGTGACCTGATTTTCATGACACCTGATGCAGTTATTATGTACCACCTTTTTGCCGGCCTCCTTAATCCTTATCACCTGTGGCTCCCCACGGGTAGTGTAAACAGAAGCATGATATATCCCGTCTTTGGCTTTGAAAAAATATTTTTCCGCCACATTGTCCTGAGGCACATGGCAATCAGCACAACTCGCCCACTCCCTGTGTGAACTGTTGCGCCAACTTACATATTCCGGAATCATCACGTGGCAGTTTACACACACCTTGGGATCATCTGACACATAAGATGTAGCCTTCGAGATATGTAGTATATAAAACCCCAGGCCAGAGATAATGCCCAGTAACACAATGACCGGTACCTTCCAATTTTCCTGCGGCTTTAGTTTCTTGTATATGCCCATAGCTTCTTTCCATTAATATCTATGGCATAAAAGTATGGGTAAATTAATTACACAACTATGGTCTAAATCAAATCAAAACAAGATATAAATCATGAAATTAGTAGGAAAGATTACATCATTAGTAAGCCACAAGTCAAAAAATAATGTTATGTGAGTTATTGTCATTAAAAACCATCACCGCAAAACACGATCCTTATCATACTTTATTCCGTTGTTGATATTCTTCACCAACCACATTCCTCAGTCATCTTAATTAAAATTGATTATCAAAATAAAATCAGACTGCTTCAGGCATAATCAGGCTCCTTAAAGCGGCACAACATTGCAGTCAAATTTTATTTTTGCACACCAAAGGAGACTTGTGCCAGATACAAATAAATTCTATATTTGGTACCTTAGTATAATTTTCATTCAACCTCAAACCTATATCTACCTTGCTTATGAAGAACTTCAACATCAACCGTCGCCACTTTATAAAGGGGACAGCCGCTGCATCACTGGCTTTCGCCACCCTGGGAGCCCAGGGTCTTGACATTGCATATAAAGCAAAAAAATACCGTGTAGGACTGATCGGGACAGGTTGGTACGGGAAAAGTGATCTTTTTCGTCTGATCCAGGTAGCACCTGTCGATGTGGTGGCCCTCTGTGATGTAGACAAGAACCTGCTCAACGGCGCCTCCGAAATGGTGAAGCAACGTCTCAACACCAAAAAGGGCCCGCGTCTTTACGGAGACTACCGTAAAATGCTCGCTGAAAACGAACTGGATTTGGTACTCATTGGTTCCCCCGACCACTGGCATGCCCTGCAAGCCATAGAGGCTA
This sequence comes from Cyclobacteriaceae bacterium, assembly GCA_029882675.1. Taxonomy (GTDB): domain Bacteria; phylum Bacteroidota; class Bacteroidia; order Cytophagales; family Cyclobacteriaceae; genus JAOUKJ01. The sequence goes on along the minus strand of JAOUKJ010000006.1, from coordinate 9,151 downwards.
TGAAGGCCGGGGCACATGTCTATGTGCAAAAGCCCATCAGTGTTGACGTGATAGAAGGGGAAGCCATGCTGGCTGCTGCCCGCAAATACAACCGGGTAGTACAGGTAGGCACACAGCGCAGAAGCACCCCCCACCTGCTTGAGGCGCAAAAAAACATTATTGACTCCGGTATGCTCGGCAAAATATCGCATGTGGAAATGTGCTGCTACTACCATATGCGCAACAACGGCAACCCGCCACTTCAACAAATACCCGACCACTTTGACTATGAAATGTGGACCGGCCCTGCCCCTTTACGCCCTTATGACGGACTACCGCATATCCGCTGGTGGCGTACTTTTATGGAATATGGAAACGGCATCATGGGCGATATGTGTATCCATATGTTCGACACCGTCCGTTGGCTCCTGGACCTGGGCTGGCCCCAGGAGATCAGTTCCACCGGAGGCATATACGTACAAAAAGAAGGGAAATCAAATATTTCAGATACCCAGTCGGCCATTTTTAAATACGAAGACCTGAACTGCGTTTGGCAGCACCGCTCATGGGGCACCCCAGCCAATCCCGAATACCCCTGGGCATTCAGCCTGTATGGCGAAAAAGGCACACTGCACGGCAGTACCATGCAATGTGACTTTATCCCGGTCGGTGAAGGAGAGAAAATCCACCTGGACGTGCTTTACGAACGTGAAAAATTCCCCGAAGACCTCACAGAAGAGCGCATAGAACTGAATGCAGCTCCTGCAACACGTTTGCATATGCTCAACCTGCTCGATGCCATTGAGAACAACAAACGCCCCGTAGCAGATATTGAACAAGGCCACATTTCAACCGCCAGTTGCATCATGGCCAATATGTCTATGCAAACAGGTCGCCCCATCGTATATGATCCTGCAAAGCGCATTGTAGTAGGTGACGAGGAAGCCACCGGACTGTTGAAACGGCCCTACCGTGGAGATTGGGAGCATCCCGACCCTGAAAAAGTATAAAGGATGTTTTTTAACAAAATGATTCCTTTTCCCAGGACCGGATTAATCACAACCGGTCTCCTGGGAATACTTTTATCCTGGGGTTGTGGCCCTGCTCCAAACCAAAAAGAAGGCCCTTCCCCTCCCCTGTCCCCCGAAGCGGAAGCGGCCACTTTTCAGGTGGACCAGGGCCTGACAGTACAACTTGTTGCTGCCGAGCCCATGGTGCAGGATCCCGTAGTCTTTACTTTCGATGAGGACGGCCGCCTGTGGGTGGTAGAGATGAGGGGTTTTATGCCCGATATTGACGGTAACGGAGAGGAACTTCCTACCGGCAGGGTTTCTGTCCTTGAGGATACTGACGGCGATGGACAAATGGACAAAAGCCACATCTTCCTCGACAGCCTGATCCTGCCTCGGGCCATCGCCTTGGTGCCCGGCGGAGCCCTGATAGCTGAAAACGAAGCCCTATGGATGGCACATGATAAAGACGGCGACCTCAAGGCAGATTCCAAAGTACTTATTGATCCGGACTACGCCGGTAGTCCCATGCCCGAACATGCTGGCAACGGCCTTTTACGTGGCATCGACAACTGGTATTACAACGCCAAATCAAGATTACGGTATAAGTTGATTGATGGCGAATGGGTGCGTGACAGTACGGAGTTTCGGGGCCAGTGGGGCATCAGTCACGACAATAAAGGCCGGTTATACTACAACTACAACTGGTCGCAACTCCATGCCGACCTGGTGCCGCCCAATTACCTCAATGGCAATAAAAACCATACGTCCACAAGCGGTATAGACCATGGCCTCACGATTAATAAACGGGTGTATCCCATAAGGCCCACGCCGGCCATCAATCGCGGTTACATCCCGGGCAACCTGGATGCAGACGGCAAATTACTTGAATTCACCGCGGCCTGCTCCCCTTTTGTATACCGGGGCCATGCCTTACCCGCTGAATATTTCGGCAATGCATTTGTCTGCGAACCCTCCGGAAACCTTATCAAACGCAATGTAGTGCAGGATGACGGTATCATGCTTAGCGCTTACGACCCTACACCGGGAACAGAGTTTCTGGCTTCTACCGATGAACGCTTCAGACCCGTTCACCTCGCAGCAGGTCCGGATGGTACATTGTACATTGCCGATATGTACCGGGGACTGATAGAGCACGGGGCCTATGTGACTCCCTATCTTCGCGAACAAACCCTGCAACGCAAGCTGGATCAGCCCATCAACATGGGACGCATATGGCGTATCGTCCCCATTGACCACAAACCATATGCCCGCGAAAAGCTATCAGAAGCACAGCCCGTGGCGCTGGTTGCCGCACTCAGCCACCCCAATGGCTGGCACCGTGATATGGCCCAGCGGCTGATCGTGGAACGGGATTTAAAAACCCTAGCAGATCCTCTTGCTGAACTGGCGCTGCATGGGGGAAATATCTTCGGACGGCTACATGCTTTATGGGCAATGGAAGGCCTGAATATTACAAATACTAACCTCCTGTTTCAATTATTGGACGATCCCGTTCCACTGATCGCCACCACAGCTTTACGCCTATTGGAACCTTTTGCGAAAAATGATCCAAAAATCAGGACGCAGTTAGCGGCAAAATCATCGCAATTAATTCAAAAGGCCCCCAAAGAACTTCACCTCCAGCTGGCCCTTTCTGCCCGGGTGCTCAATGAGCCGGAAAAGGCCGCTCTTTTGAGAGAACTTGCCATAAAATACACCCCTTCAGCCCTGTTCAGAGACGCCATACTCAGCAGCCTGGAAGGAAGCGAATTCGCCGTTTTTAATTCACTCACCACATCAACAACTTTTTCGGAGTACCAACCGGAAAGGGAAATATTCCTGGAAATGTTTACTTCAGCTATCGTTAAAAATGGAAAAATGACTGAAACAGAATATCTCCTGACGTTTATCGATAAACCCGGGAATGAATTTAACTGGCAGGAAAAAGCTATACTGAATGGCATACTCACCCAGGGCCGCATGAAGGGTAAGTTAGGTGAAATTTCATCTGCCCCGAAGGTATTAAAAAGATCCTATACGGAAAGTCTACAGTCGCGCATCAACAACCTGGCTTTCTATTTTGAATGGCCCGGACATACCATTGATACGGCCTCGGTAAAAAAGAAAAATATACTCAATCCCAATGAACAAAAGATGTTTGTATCGGGACGGCAACAGTACCTTACCAATTGCGCCGGTTGTCATGGCACAGATGGAGCAGGCCTCAGCAGGTCAGGCCCTCCGTTGGCCAAATCAGAATGGGTCATCGGGGATGCCGTACGCTTATCCTTAATCGTGCTTCATGGTATTGAAGGACCGCTTATCGTGGATGGAAAACGGTACGATGCCCCTGAAATATTACCGGTAATGCCCGGACATTTCACGCTAGACGATGGGGAAATCGCCACGATCCTCACCTACATCCGTAACGAATGGGGTAATGATGCCGGGGCCGTGAGTGGTGGAATTGTGGGTAGAACAAGACACCATTCCCAGGGAAATGTGATGCCCTGGACAGCAGATAAACTCAACAGGCATATAGACTCGCTGAATGCACTGGAGGAGGAAAGGCCCTGAGTATAAATTCACAAAAACCCTGAAGGGGTGATGGATTTGAGATGACAAAAAAAAAGCAATATGAAACAGGTCGAAAGCAAATCAGAAAATAGTTTTTAAAAGCGAGCTCCAATGGAAAGAAGAAAATTTATCATTAGTTCAACCCTGGGCATGGGTATACTTGGATTGGATCCTGCAAATGCACTTGGCATCAACAAGAAACACATGGGGGTAATCGTTCATTCCTATGCCAAAAGGTGGCAATCAAAAATTGAAAGCAATGAATACCCCGGTTTTGCAGATGCCACAGACCTGATTGCTCACTGTCACCAAATTGGTGCCGGGGGAGTTCAGGTGATGGTGCGCGGATGGACAAAGGAATTTTCAAAAAAAGTACGCGACCAAAGGGAGAAACTGGGGCTTTTTCTGGAAGGTTCTGTCTCCCTGCCAAAGACCCCCGCAGATGTCAGTGACTTTGAAAAAGAGGTCATCAATGCCCGGGAGGCCGGGGCCCGTATTTTAAGAACCGTCTGCCTGAACGGCCGGCGCTATGAAACCTTCAAATCAGCTGAAGATTTTCAGGAATTTAAAAAACAATCCATTGCCGCCCTTCAACGCGCTGAACCGATTGTCAGAAAGCATAAGATGAAACTGGCCGTAGAGAACCACAAAGACTGGCGGGCGGACGAGCTCGTAGCTATTATCAAAAACCTCGACTCCGCCTGGGTAGGTGTAACCCTTGACTTTGGAAATAGTATTTCCCTGCTGGAAAATCCCATGGAGGTCGTCAATGCCCTCACCCCATATGTTTTTAGTACACATGTGAAAGACATGGCGTTGGAAGAATATGACAAAGGATTTCTTTTATCTGAAGTCCCTCTGGGGCAGGGTATACTTGACTTAAAGGCCATTATTGCCCAGTGTAAAAGGCACAATCCTGACATCAACTTCAACCTGGAGATGATTACCCGGGATCCACTGGAAGTACCCTGTCTGACTGAAGAATACTGGGCCACCTTTGAGGGCATTGGGGGTATGGAGCTGGCCCGTACCCTAAGCATGGTCAGGGAACACAAAACGGACAGTAGCCTGCCACAGGTTTCTCACCTGAACGATGAGCAGCGGTTGATGGTAGAAGAGAATAATGTACTGGAATGTTTGGAATATAGCCGGGAAGTGTTGGATTTATAGAAAACATAATAATTTTTAAAATCGAAAAAAATAAAGATATGAGTATGGAAAAACTACCTGGAATAAAGTTGTTTGATATGAGCGGACGTGCCGCTGTGATTACTGGCGGTTCAAAGGGCCTTGGACTGGCTATGGCCGCCGGACTGGCTTCTGCCGGGGCCAATGTCATGCTGGTGAGTCGCAATGCCGATGAAGGGGCTGTTGCTGCAAAAAAAATCGAAGAAGAATATGGCACGAAAGCCATTGCTTATGGGGCGGATGTCACCAGCGAAGCGCAAATGGAGGCCATGGCCAAAGCGGCTCAGGAGGCTTTCGGACGTATTGATGTGCTTATTAACAGCGCTGGAATAAATATTCGCGGGCCCATCGATGAGCTCTCCTATGATGACTTCAAACAAGTGATGGACATCAACGTCAACGGCACCTGGCTGGCTTCAAGGGCCGTTGTTCCTTATATGAAGAAGGCAAAAAGTGGTAAGATCATTAACCTGGCCAGCACCTTAGGACTGGTGGGGCTTGCAAACCGCACGCCTTACACCTCCAGCAAAGGGGCGGTGGTTCAGATGACCCGGGCGCTGGGACTGGAACTGGCATCTTTTAACATCAATGTAAACGCCATATGTCCGGGGCCATTTCTCACGGAGATGAACATCCCCATAGCAGACACCGAGGAAGCGAAGAAATTTATCGTAGGAGCCACGGCACTTGGGCGTTGGGGTCGTTTGGAGGAAATCCAGGGTGCCGGACTGTTTCTGTCCAGTGATGCCGCCAGTTATATGGTGGGATCGATGGTTACCGTTGATGCGGGATGGACAGCCATATAAAATAACTGAGCGGCGTGGGCCGCTCAATTATTTTTTTAAATGAAAGCAGTGATTAAATAAATGACCGTTATAGCCGTACAAGCCAGAATAAATGTACCTATACTATGTGTCTGGTTTCCCTGCTTAATATTCATGCCGGTCATCTGGGTCATCACCCAGAAGAAACTGTCGTTGGCATGTGATATGGCGGTTGCGCCAGCACCGATAGACAGTACGGTAAATACCCGCAACATTTCTGAATCAAGGCCTAAAGAGGGCAACAGGGGTGCCATGATGGATGCCGTGGTAATCAAGGCCACGGTAGATGAGCCCTGGGCTGTTTTCAGTACCATGGCCATCAGAAAGGGGAGCAACAATCCCCAGCTTGCCCCACTCAGGTTGTCACTCACCAAATCGGCAATCCCTGAATTTTGAAGCATTTTTCCAAATACACCCCCGGCTCCTGTTATCAGAATAATTGGCGCCGCAATGACCAGGGCATCACCTATCCAACCGGAGGAGGACAATAACTTCATATCAAATTTGGCCGGCAGCGTAAAGGAAACAAATACACCAAGTAGAAGTGCAATGATCGGGTTGCCCACAAAGGACAGAATCGTTGTAAACATATTTTCACCAAACGGGTGTGTGGGATATGCAGCAATAGAGTTAAGAACAATCAGTAACAATGGTAAAATAATGGGAAGAAATGATTTTTTTGCAGAAGGTGGTTTTGCATACGTTTGCTCTTTTTCACCATCGGCAAAATGGGGTATTAGCTCTACTTTTGAAACGACATAACGCACAAAAAAGAAACAGGGTATCAGGGACACAACACTGATAATAATCCCCCACATGATCACCATGCCCAGATTCGCATTCAATATACCGGCAGCGGCTATTGGCCCGGGTGTGGGCGGCACCAGCGAATGACTGGCCGTTGCCCCGAGGGTTAATGCGATAGTCACTGCCGCATAGGGTACCTTTCCCTTAAAAGACAAGGACTTACTGATGGGATTGAGCATGATAAACGTACTATCGCCAAAAACCGGTATAGAAAGGATATACCCCGATATCATCATGGCCAGCATCACGGCCTTCTCTCCGATGTATGACAACACTTTTTGCGCGATGACAAAGGCCCCCCCGGTTTTCTCCAGAAAGGTACCAATGATCACCCCGAGCAATATCAACAAACCAATCTTACCCAATACCCCGCCAAATCCATCAGAAACAGAAGTAAGAATAAGTTCAGGCGACATGCCGGAAACCAAACCATAACCGATGGCCCCTACAAAAAGGGCTAAAAAAGGATGAATATCAAATTTCATGATGGCCGTGATGATCACAGCCAGGGTAAGTATAATAATCAGAATTGTAAGCATAGTCAGGTCTTCTTTAGGTTGGTTTAGGTTTTATCAAGTCCGGCCGCTTTACAGGCAGCCCTAAAAAATGAACATTGAAAGGTATTGAATTCGGTTTTTAAATGCAAATATGCCTGAACAGGGTTTGATTTGTTTTATCCCCTGTTTCACCAACTGCCGGATTTGTTTTCTTCCGGTAAAAGATTTCGACAGGGCAAAAACCTTTTACGAAAAATTAATCATGAAAAGTTAACGGGCGATATAAATTTTCCCAAGCCCGTTTTTAAATCCCTGATCCGCTGAGGTATCGCGGTGCTTAATGTCCATACCTCCTATTCGCACAAAGGCCTTGTACAAATACACCCCATTCGCCAGCCGGTTGCCATACTGGTCGGTGCCATCCCAGTAAAAATCGGTAATGTTATTGCCAATATGCAAGGGACCCAGTTCCTCCATGGTGACTTCACGCACCACGCGACCGGTGATGGTCATAATGCGGATAAGTATTTCATCAGGCAATTCTGTGCCAGTAAGTGTGAAAATGAACTGCATACGGTCGGTAAAAGGATTTGGATAAGGATAGAAATGCGTGATGGTGGATTCGTTGACGATCTCAAAATTCACCAGATAAGGTTCCTCCCCGCTTTTGTTCCCCGTGGCATCCATAGACTCAACCCGGAGGGTATAACGCCCATCCTCAAATACGTTACTGTTGTACTCAAAGACCATCTCATTGGTCGCTTCATCCACAGACCAGCTGACCAAAGGCGAAGAAAAAGGCACCCGGATGTCAACACAACCTGCACATTCTTTCCTGATATACACCTGAAGATAAGTCGTATCACTCAATGTCAGGTAGGGGTTTTCATCTTTCAGGGTAATCCGTATTACCGGACGGGCATTTACGATTTCACCATCAAGGATATACCGACCATCGAATGTCACCTCCATCACGGGGTTTAGCTCATCGGGATACACCTGTAAAAAAGCGGGGATGAACATCCGGTTGTTTCCATAATGCATTTCCGGGGCCACCCGCGGATTCACAAATACCACCAGGTCGTTGAAGCCCGTAATTCCTTTTGTAGGAAAGTTTAAATCAAAAACAGTCGTGTCACCGGCCGCCGGAGCGGGTACCCATTTCACGGAGTCTACGGTCAGGCGGGTATCTTTGTTTATGATGGTATATGACACTTTGAGCAGACTATCGGCAAAGGCATTATCAGAAACATTGACAAAATAAAAACGACCTAAAAAAGGTTCTGCCTCCTGTTTGCGTATGGTCTCATCCCTTAACATGTCAGTCACCAGCACACCTTCAGGAGCGCCATCATGTACTACTGTCCAGCGTCTGAGTTGCGTTGGGGTGAGGTCTACGGTATCCGTTGTATTAAAACGCAACCGGAGGTGGGGGTAATTCACCGCAGAGGTGCCACCGAGTTCCAGCGAAGAGGCGACCACCCCGGCATGAAGCACGACTTCCGCCCCGGTATTATTTACACCGATAACATCAAATGAATACTGATCATAAGTAGGCGATTCATTGAACCTGACACGCCTGGAAAAAGAACTCCACTTCACAGCCGGCCCGATAAGTGGTGAAACCAATGTGCCGGAAGAGGTGGCTCCCGTAATGGTCCTGATCAGGGAAATTTCCTGCTCATTGGCCGGTAAAGTTGCCGCTTTAATCACTACGGCCGTACCTACCGCAGCTCCCTTTCTGCCCACGACAATCAACGGATCACCATCCGCCATTCCGGTAAGTGTTGTGGCATCAAAACCAATTTCAGCCAGTTTACTCTTCATATTCGCCGTCCAAAGCGAATATTTTACATCACCAATGGTAAAAAGGATGACCGTATCCCCGGTATTCACCGCATTGATATACTCTACCACATCTCCTCCACCTACATCAAACCGGGCCGTAGAATAACTGTTGATGATTTGCGGCTGACGTCCACAGGTACGGGGATCCTGATATATAAAAGGAACAGCCGCATAAGGTATGGCTGTCGATTTATCAAAAGCCATAAAATTAAGCGTATGGTCAAGACACGGCTTCAGGTTATTGATAATGTATTCAGCGCCATCAACCGTAACAGACACATTCGTGTTGGTTGCCGGGTTGAGGTCTCCATAGGTGAGCACACTGACGTCAACCTTGTTTTTCAGGAATTCCCATTGACGAATCACCTGGTTACTTGTCATGCCCTGTGTGGAAATACTGGCAAATTGGGGAAAATGA